>NZ_JBISWK010000170.1:0-62188 GCF_044462205.1 Kocuria rhizosphaericola
GGCCGGCACCGGCTCAGCGCGGCCCCAGGCCCAGCGGGCGCCCGGCGAGCCCGCGCGGGCGGGCGCCCAGCGCGTCGGCGACCGAGCGGAGCGCGACCGCGGCGGGCGAGCCCGGCGCCGACCACACGACCGGACGGCCCGCGTCCCCGCCCTCGCGCAGGGCGACGTCGAGGGGCACGGCGCCGAGCAGCGGCACGTCGTACTCCAGCCGGCGGGTCAGGGAGTCCGAGATCCGGGTGCCTCCGCCGGCGCCGAAGAGCTCGAGCACGCTGCCGTCCGGCATCGGCATGCCCGCCATGTTCTCGACCACCCCGGCCACCTTCTGGCCGGTCTGCACCGCGAGGGCCCCGGAGCGCTCGGCGACCTCGACGGCCGCCTGCTGGGGCGTGGAGACCACGAGCACCTCCGCCGAGGGCAGCAGCTGCGCCACGGAGATCGCGATGTCGCCCGTGCCCGGCGGGAGGTCGAGGAACAGGTGGTCCAGGTCCCCGAAGTGCACGTCCGTGAGGAACTGCTCGACGGCGCGGTGGAGCATAGGCCCGCGCCATGCCACCGGCTGGTCCGGGTCCACGAACATCCCGATCGAGATGACCTTGATCACCCCGGCGCGCCCGGAGTCCTCCCGCGCCTCCTCGGGGACCTCCACGACGGGGGGCAGGATCATGTCCCCGACCTGGGTGGGCGCCCGGTCGATGCCGAGCAGCCCGGGGACGGAGAAGCCGTGGACGTCCGCGTCCACGATGCCCACCGACCGGCCCCGCGCGGCCAGCGCCGCGGCGAGGTTGACGGTGACCGTCGACTTGCCGACCCCGCCCTTGCCACTGGTCACGGCGTGCACCCGCGTCAGGGAGGACGGGTCGTTGAAGGGCACGGTCCGGGTGTGGCCCACCCGGTCCTTGAGGGCGGTGCGCTGCTCGGGGGTCATGACCCCGATCCGCACGTCCACGGAGCGCACCCCGTCCACGGTCCCCACGGCGTCCCGGACGTCCTGCTCGATGGTGGAACGGAGGGGGCAGCCGCTGATCGTGAGCAGCACGTGCACGGCGGCGTGGCCGGCGTCGTCGAGCGCGGCGGAGCGGATCATCCCCAGCTCGGTCACGGGCCGGCGCAGCTCGGGGTCGAGCACCCGGTCGAGCGCCGCGCGCAGCGCGGGGTCGAGTGCCTCGGGGGTCAGGACGTCGTCGGGGCGGGGCTCAGGCACGGGGGATCCCTCGGGTCTCGGAGGTGGCGGGGCGGTCGGGGTTCCTGCTCCTGCGGCGGGCGGCCCTCCTCGGCGGGGAGCCGGGCTCGTCGGTGTCCGGGGCGTCGTCCTGGGACTCCAGGATCTCCTCGAGCACCGAGCGCAGCTCCGAGCGCACGAAGTCGCGGGTGGCGACCTCGCGCAGCGCGATCCGCAGGGACGCGATCTCCCGGGTCAGGTACTCGGTGTCGGCGAGGTTCTGCTGCGCCCGGCGGCGGTCCTCCTCCTGGGTCACCCGGTCCCGGTCGTCCTGCCGGTTCTGCGCCAGCAGCAGCAGGGGCGCCGCGTACGAGGCCTGCAGCGAGAGCATCAGCGTGAGCAGCGTGAAGTTGAGGTCCTTGGAGTCGAACTGCAGCTCCCGCGGGGCGATGGTGTTCCAGCCCAGCCACAGGGCCACGAACACGGTCATCCACAGCAGGAACTGCGGGGTGCCCATGAAGCGGGCGAAGCCCTCGGTCATCCGCCCGAAGGCGTCGGGGTTCGGCCGGAACCGGTCCAGCAGCCCGGGCCGGTGCTCGCGTGGCTGGTCGAGGGCGTTGACGCGGGTGCTGACGCGGGTGCGCCGGGGCTCGCGCTCACTCATACCGCTTGCCCACCTTCCGGATCGGGGTGCCGTCGTCGGCGGTGCGCCAGTCGTCGGGCAGCAGGGCGTCGAGGACGTCGTCGATCGTGATCGCCCCGACCACCCGGTCGTGGTCGTTGACCACCGGGATGATGGTGAGGTCGTAGGTCGCGAGCTCGCGGGCGACGTCCTGCAGGGAGGCGAGGTCGGAGACCGGCTCGAGCGAGCGGTCGATGAGGTTGCCCACGGCCTCGGGCGGGGGATAGCGCAGGAGCTTCTGGGTGTGCACCATGCCCAGGTACTTGCCGGTGGGCGTCTCCAGCGGCGGGCGGGAGACGATCACGGCCGCCGCGACGGCGGGGCTGAGCTCCTCCTGGCGGATGTGCGCGAGCGCCTCGGCCACCGTGGCCTCCGGAGGCAGGATGATCGGCACGGGGGTCATGAGCGAGCCGGCCGTGCCCTCCTCGTACTCCAGCAGACGCCGGACGTCCTCGGCGTCCTCGGGCTGCATGAGCGCGAGCAGCCCCTCGGCCTGGGCGTCGGGCAGCTCGTTGAGCAGGTCGGCGGCGTCGTCGGGCTCCATCTCCTCGAGCACCGTGGCCGCGCGGTCCGGCTCCATGTTGGTGAGGATGTAGACCTGGTCCTCCTCCGGGAGCTCCTCGAGGACGTCGGCGAGCCGGTCGTCCTGGAGCTCGTGCGCGATCTCGAGCATGCGCTTGGCCGACATGTCGTGGAGCTCGTCGGCGAGGTCGGCGGGCTGCTGCTCCTCGTGGGAGGCGACCCACTGGGTGGCCGGCTGATGGCCCGCGGCGGAGGGGTCGCCCGCGTCCTCCCAGTCGATGATCAGCGTCTCGTTGCGCCGGCGCATCAGCCCCCCGCCCGTGCCGGTGCGGCGGACGAAGAGCTGGGTGATCAGCCAGTCCCCGGTGTTGCGCTTGCGCTCCATCGCCATGTCCTCGACCGTGGCCGAGCCGGAGCCGTCGCGCAGCACCACGGTGCGGTCGAAGACCTCGCCGACGGCCAGGGTCTCCGCTCCGCGCTGCTCGAAGCGGCGCAGGTTCACGAGACCCGTGCTGATGATCTTCTCCGCGTCGATGCTGGTCACCCGGGTCATGGGCACGAACACCCGCTTCTTGCCGAGGACCTCCACCACGAGGCCGACCACGAGGGGGCGCTGGGAGGAGCGCCCGTACCGTGAGCTGCCGCGCATGAGCACGACGACGTCGCGCAGCCGCCCCAGACGGTCCCCCAGGGGGTCGAACACGTCGAGGCCGATCAGGCGCGCGATGAAGATCTTGTCGATGTTGCTGCTCACCGTACAAGACTACCCACCGGGTCCACGGGGCCGGGCGCGGGGCCGGGGACCCGGTGCGGCGCGCGGAGGAGTGGACGGATGGGGGAGAATGGGGGCATGAGCTCGCCACGGTCCCTGCCCCCCGCCAGTCCCGCCGTCCGCGGTCTGCCCCGCGGGGAGGTGATCGGACGCTACGGCACGTACGCCGACGCGCAGAAGGCGGTGGACCACCTCGCCGACGAGCAGTTCGAGGTGGACCGGATCGCGATCGTGGGCAACGACCTGAAGTCCGTGGAGCAGGTGACCGGCCGGCTCAGCTACCCGAAGGTCGCAGGCCAGGGCGCGCTCAACGGCATGGTCTTCGGGGCCTTCCTCGGGATGATCCTGTCGCTGCTGGGCGGGGAGCAGTGGGTGTCCACGCTGCTGGTGTCGGTGCTGATGGGCGGGGCCTTCTGGATGCTGCTCGCCACCGTCACCTATGCCATGCAGCGCGGGAAGCGGGACTTCACCTCGACCAACCAGATCGTCGCCACCTCCTACGACGTCGTGGCCGCCCCCGAGGTGGCACAGCGCGCCCAGCAGGTGCTGCAGGGGCTGCACGGACTGCAGAGCCTGCCGCGGACGGCTCCCGGGTCGCGACCCGTTCCGCAGCAGGGCCCGCAGCACGGTCCGCAACAGGACCGGTCCCTGGGGCGGCCCCCGGCCGGCGCCCCGTGGCAGCGGCCCTCCTACGGCGCCCCCGGGGAGCGGGCACCGGGTCCGGCGGGCCCCGCTCCGGCGGCCCCGCCGGAGGGCCAGGGCGAGCGGGCCGCCGCGCCCGGCCCCTCCGCGACGTTCCAGGACCTGCCCGACGGCCGGCCCCAGTACGGCATCCGGCTCCCCGCAGGGGAGCCGGCCGGGGAGGCCGGCAGGCAGGAGCCTGCCGGGCAGGAGCCCGCCGGGCAGGGCACCCGCGACCCGGACGCAGGCTCGCAGGATCCTGCCGGGCGGGACACGCCCGCCGGCGGGAGCACGTCCGCCGACACCTCCCGCTGACGACCTCCCGCCGGGCGGGAGGCCGTCTGCGGACGACCTCTCGCCGGCGAGGCCGCTTGCGGACGACCGCGGGCGGAGGGCTCAGCTCGGGTCGACGCCCTCACGGGCGTGCCACAGCCCGGTCATCCACGCCTCGACCTCGTCCGGGGTGCGGGGCAGCCCGGAGGACAGGTTGACATTGCCGTCCTCGGTGATCAGGACGTCGTCCTCGATCCGCACGCCGATCCCGCGGTACTCCTCCGGCACCGCGAGGTCCTCCTCCTTGAAGTAGAGGCCGGGCTCGATGGTGAACACCATCCCGGGCTCGATGACCCCGTCCACGTAGAGCTCCCGCTTGGCCTGCGCGCAGTCGTGCACGTCGAGGCCCAGGTGGTGGCTCGTGCCGTGCGGCATCCACCGCCGGTGGTGCTGGCCCTCCGCGGAGAGCGAGACCTCGGCGGGCACAGGAAGCAGCCCCCAGCTCTCCAGCCGCCGGGCGAGGACCTCCATGGCCGCGGCGTGCACGTCCCGGAACCGGTTGCCGGGCACCGCGGCGTCGAACGCGGCGTCGGCGGCGTCGAGGACCGCCTCGTAGATCCGCCGCTGGACCTCGGTGTAGCGCCCGTTCACGGGCAGGGTGCGGGTGATGTCCGCGGTGTAGAGGGAGTCGGCCTCCACCCCCGCGTCCACGAGGATCAGCTCCCCGGGGATGACCCTCCCGGTGTTGCGGATCCAGTGCAGGACCGTGGCGTTGTTGCCGCACGCGGCGATGGTGTCGTAGCCCAAATCGTTGCCGTCCGTGCGGGCCCGGGCGAAGAAGGCCCCCTCGACCATCCGCTCGCCGCGGTGGCGGTGCCCCGCGGCCGCGGGCAGCACGTGCACGATGTCGGTGAAGCCGGCGATGGTCGCGTCCACGGCCTCGCGCAGCTGCCCGACCTCGTGGGCGTCCTTGACGAGCCGCAGCTCCGAGAGCGCCTCGGCGAGCTCGCCGTCGAGGGCGTCCGAGGACTCGAGGTCCACCCCGGTGTTGATCCGCGAGGTGTCGACCAGGGCGTCGACGTTCAGGTCCACCTCGCGCACGAGCCGGATCCGCACGCCGCCCAGCGCGGAGGGCCCGGCGTTCTTCGTGACCGCGTCCTCGAGGCCCCCGAGGTCGCGCGTCCGCAGCCCGTATGCGGTCCCCAGCTCCTCGAGGGTGGGGCGGGGCCCGACCCAGAACTCGCCGTTCTTGGCGTCGGCGTAGAACTCCTTCGAATCCCGGCCGGCCATGGGGTGGAAGTACAGGGTGGCCTCGTGGTGGCCCCCGTCGTCGCCCGCGCCCTCCTCGACGGGTTCGAGGACCAGCACGGCGTCGGGCTCGTGGTCCACGCCCAGCCCCGTGAGGTGCGCGAACGCGGAGTGCGGCCGGAAGCGGTAGTCGGTGTCGTTGGAACGGACCTTGAGCGGCCCGGCGGGGAGCACGAGCCGCTCGCCGGGGAACCGCTCGGAGATCCGCCTCCGCCGCTCGGCGGCGTAGTCCGCGACCGCGGCCCGCTCCACGTCGGCGGGCTCCGCCTCGGCCCACTGGGACGCCATGAACTGCTGGAACGCGGCGGAGTCGGGGCGCTGGGACCGGTTCTCGACCCGGTCCGAGAGCGGCTGCGCGGCGTCCTGGGGTGTGGTGCTGTGCTCTGTCATGATTCCTTTCCTCGCGTCGTCCGTCTCATCGTGCCACGGGAGGCGGCGGGCCGTCCGGCCCGGGCCGGTATCGTGGAGCGGGTGAAGATCGACCTGCACACCCACTCGTCCGACTCCGACGGCACGGAGAGCCCGGCGGACGTCGCCCGCGCGGCGCACGCGGCGGGCCTGGACGTGTTCGCCCTCACCGACCACGACACCACGTCCGGGTGGCGGGCGGCCGGGGACGCCGCCGTGGCGCTGGGGGTCGCCTTCGTCCCGGGCATGGAGATCTCCTGCACCACCGAGGACGGGATCTCGGTGCACCTGCTGAGCTACCTGCACGACCCGGAGGAGCCGGGGCTGCTCGCCGAGGTCGAGTCCTCCCGCTGCTCCCGGCGCACCCGCGCCGAGCGCATGGTCGAGCTGCTGTCCGCGGACTACCCGATCGACTGGGACGTGGTCCTGGACCACGTGCACGAGGGCGCGACCGTGGGCCGCCCGCACATCGCCGACGCGCTGGTCAGCGTCGGGGTCGTGGAGAACCGCACCGCGGCCTTCGCCTCGGTGCTGCACAGCCGCTCCCGCTACTACGTCCCCCACTACGCGCCCGACCCGGTGCACGCGGTGCGCCTCGTGCGGGCCGCCGGGGGCGTTCCCGTGTTCGCCCATCCCCTCGCCGCGGCCCGCGGGAGGGTGGTCGGCCCGGAGGTCTTCGAGGCCATGATCGACGCCGGCCTCGGCGGGCTCGAGGTCGCGCACCGGGACAACCCCGACGACGCCCGGGCCCGGCTGGTCCGGATGGCCTCCGAGCACGACCTCGTGGTCACGGGCTCGAGCGACTACCACGGGGCCGGCAAGCCCAACCGGCTGGGCGAGAACCTGACGTCCGTCCAGTCGCTCGTGCGGATCGAGGAGCAGGCCGCCTCCGGCGTCCCCGTGCGCTACCCCTGAGCGTTCCGCCGCCGCTCCTACCACCGCCCGCGCGGTCCACAGGACCGCCGCACCCCCGGGAACCGGTGAGATTGCTCACCCGCCGCACCGGCCCGGCGGGCCCGCTCCGCCCCGCCATGACGGGCTCCAGCGACCGATCGAGGGGTCGCGGGCGCCCCGAGCCGGTCCGCGACGGTGTGTTACGTTCGGCCCGGCCGCTCCCGGAGGTGCGTCGACGCAGCAGCGCCCCCGCGCGGCACCCTCCTGACCAGCCGGCGGCCGGTGCTTCGCGGTGTCCGCCGTCCCGACGAAAGGACCTGCATGCCGCCCGCCGACATCGATCCGCCCTTCGGCCTCATCCTCACCATCGGTCTCCTCGTCCTCTTCTACGGGGGGACCTTTCTCATGTCCGTGCGCATCGGGCACAAGAAGGAGAACGCGGACAGCTACATGACGGCCGGGCACGGGGTCGGCTTCGGCGTCTCCGCGGCGTCCATGACCGCGACCTGGATCTGGGCGTCCTCGATGTACGCCTCGGTCACCTCCGGCTACACCTACGGGATCTCCGGGCCCATCCACTACGGGCTCTGGGGCGCGCTGATGATCCTGTTCATCTACCCGTTCGGCCGGCGGATCCGCAGCGTCGCCCCGCACGCCCACACCCTGGCCGAGGTCATGTACGCCCGGCACGGCCGCTCGAGCCAGCTCATGCTGGCCGGCTCCAACGTGGTGGGCAGCGTCATCAGCCTGATGTCCAACTTCATCGCCGGCGGCGCGCTCATCTCGATGCTCTCTCCGTTCAGCTTCGTGCAGGGCGTCGTCGCCATCGCCGCCGGCGTGCTGCTGTACACCCTGTGGTCCGGGTTCCGGGCCTCGGTGCTGACCGACTTCGCCCAGGTCGTGGCCATGCTCGGCGCGGTCGTGGTCATCGTCCCGGCGCTCTTCTTCCTCCTGGGCGGGCCGTCGCTGTTCACCGAGGGCGCCCAGAACCTGACGCCCGAGCAGGGCAACTTCTTCTCCGGCGACGCGTTCCTCAACCAGGGCGCACCGTACATCGCGGCCGTGCTGGCCTACGCGATCGGCAACCAGACCATCGCCCAGCGTCTCTTCGCCGTGCGCGAGGACCTCATCAAGCCGACCTTCATCACCGCGACGATCGGCTACGGCGCGACCATCATCGGCATCGGCATGATCGGGGTGCTCGCCCTCTACGCCGGGATCGAGCCCGTCGGGGGAGACACCAACAACCTGCTCCCGCAGGTGGCCGCCGGCTACCTGCCGGGCGTCCTGCTGGCCGTGTTCTTCGTCATGATCATCGGCTCGCTCTCCTCGACCGCCGACTCGGACCTCTCCGCCCTCTCCTCGATCACCATGGCGGACGTCTACGGCCAGGGCGTGCGCAGCAGGGGCCGGAAGGCCGACCCGAGGACGATGCTGCTCGTCGGCCGGCTGACCATGCTGGTGGCCACCGCCGTGGCCGTCGTGTTCGCGAGCCTGCAGCTGAACATCCTCGACCTGCTCGTGTTCGTGGGGGCGCTCTGGGGCGCACTGGTGTTCCCCGTCATCGCGAGCTTCTACTGGGGCAAGGTCACCAACAGGGCGTTCACCGTCTCGGTGCTGGCGGCCCTCGCCGTGTTCCTGCCCGTGCGCTTCGGGGCCGTCCCGGCCACCGGGCCGCTGCCGCTGCTCGTGGAGGTCCTGGCCGTGGTCGGCGTGGGCGTGGTGCTGGGCCTCATGGTCTTCGGCTTCCTGGGCACCCGCCCCGCCCTGGTCGTCGGCCTGCTGGCGGCCCTCGCCTCGGCACCCTTCGTGCTGGGCTTCCTGCGCGACTACGAGGCGCTCACGGGCTCCCTCGTCGCCTACGCGGTGAGCACGGTGGTGTGCTGGGCGATGTCCGTGCGCCACCGTGACGACTTCGACTTCGACTCGATCCGGCGGCGCACCGGCGACTTCACCGACGAAGCCGCCGCCGGGACCCCCGCCGAGACCGCCCTCACCGGCGCCCGCGGCGCGCTCTGATCCCCGACGACCCCGAAAGGACCCCCATGTCCCCGCTCGCCCTCACCGTCTACGTCCTCGTCTGGCCTCTCCTGGTGGCCGGCACCCTGGCCGTGATCTGCACCGCCTTCGGCAAGGAGGCCGCCGAGGCCAGGCGCGACGGGCACGAGCTCATCTGAGCCGGTCCCCGCGCAGGACGACGTCAGGCCCGGACCGCCGCGGCGGTCCGGGCCTGACATCCATTCCCGGGAGGATCCCGCGCTCAGTCCCACACGGTAGCCCCCGGCAGGCGGGCGCGCATGACCTCGATCGCCTCCGGGTTGCGGTCCACGCACACGAACCGCCGCTCCAGCTGCCCGGCGGCGGCGCCGAGCGTCCCCGAGCCGGCGAAGAAGTCCAGCACCCAGTCCCCGCGGGCTGAGCTGGCGGCGACCATCCGCCGCACGAGACCCACGGGCTTCTGCGTGGGGTAGCCGGTCTTCTCGCGGCCGGTGGGGGAGACGATGGTGTGCCACCACACGTCCGTGGGCAGCTTGCCCAGCCGGACCTTCTCCGGGGTCACCAGGCCGGGGGCCATGTACGGCTCCCGGTCCACCTCCGCGCTGTCGAACAGGTAGCGCTCGGGGTCCTTGACGTACACCAGGACGTTGTCGTGCTTGGCGGGCCAGCGACGCCGGGAGCGCCCGCCGTAGTCGTAGGCCCAGATGATCTCGTTGAGGAAGCACTCCCGCCCGAAGATCGCGTCCAGCATGACCTTCGCGTAGTGCACCTCCCGGTAGTCCAGGTGCAGGTACAGCGTCCCGTCCTCGGCGAGCACCCGCCACGCCTCCCGCAGGCGCGGCTCCAGGAACCCCCAGTAGTCGGCGAACGCGTCGTCGTAGCTGCGCAGGGCCCCCAGCACGGTCGTGTAGGAGCGGCCGGCGAAGCCGGTGCGATCGCCCTCGCCGGCGGCGGCCGGGGTCACGGTGGACTCCCGCCGGCGCTGGGTGCGGCCCGTGTTGAAGGGCGGATCCACATAGATCATGCGGAAGGCCCCGTCGGGCAGCCGCCGCAGGAGATCCAGGTTCTCCGCGGCGACCACCGCGTCGGGGCCCTCGGCATCGAAGGCGAAGAGGCTCACTCGCCGGCGGTGCCGCTCTGCTCCTGCCGGGCTCCGCCGCCCTGCCCGCCGCCGCGGCGGCGCCGGCGACGCCGGGTGGTGCCGTCCGAGGATCGCTCCACCGAGGTCTCGCGGGTGGTCTCGCGGGCGGTCTCGCGGGGCGCCTCGCTCGGCGGGGCGGACGTGGCGGCGTCGTCGCGGCGGCCGCGGCCCTCGCCGCGGCCGGGACCGCGACCCTCTCCGCGACCTTCTCCGCGACGTTCGCCGCGTCCTTCACCGCGGCCGGCGCCGCGGCCCTCGCCGCGGCGGGAGTCGCCGCGCTCGCGCGAACGCCCGTCCCGGCCCTCGCCGCGCGGACCGCTCTTGCGCCCGCCGGGCTCGCCGAGGTCCTCGAGCACCTCGGCGCCGAGCCCCTCGTGCGTGCGCTTGGACCGGGGGAGACGGCCCCTGGTGCCCTTCGGGATGCTCAGCTCCTCGTACAGGTGCTCGGAGGACGAGTAGGTCTCGCGGGGCTCGGGGATGCCGAGCTCCAGGGCCTTGTCGATCAGCCGCCAGCGCGGGATGTCGTCCCAGTCCACGAAGGTCACGGCGGTGCCCTTGTTGCCGGCGCGGCCGGTGCGGCCGGTGCGGTGCAGGTAGGTCTTCTCGTCCTCGGGGCACTGGAAGTTGATGACGTGCGTGACGTCCTCCACGTCGATGCCGCGGGCGGCGACGTCCGTGGCCACGAGCACGTCGACCTTGTTGTTGCGGAACGCGCGCAGCGCCTGCTCGCGCGCGCCCTGGCCCAGGTCGCCGTGCAGCGGGGCGGCGGCGAAGCCGCGGGTGATCAGCTCGTCCGCGAGCTTTGCCGCGGCCCGCTTGGTCTTGGTGAACACGATCGTGCGCCCCCGGCCCTCCGCCTGCAGGATCCGCGCCACGACCTCGTCCTTGTCGAGGTGGTGCGCCCGGTAGACCACCTGACGGATGTCCTTCTTGGTGGCGCCCTCGTCCGGCGCGGCGGCCCGGATGTGCATGGGCTTGGTCATGTAGCGGCGGGCCATGGCCACCACGGGCCCGGGCATCGTCGCCGAGAAGAGCATGGTCTGGCGGACCTCGGGCACGGCCGAGAGCAGCTTCTCGACGTCGGGCAGGAACCCGAGGTCGAGCATCTCGTCGGCCTCGTCGAGCACCACGGCCCGCACCGCGGAGAGGTCGAGGTGGCGCTGCCGGTTGAGGTCGATGAGGCGGCCGGGGGTGCCGACCACGACCTCGACGCCCGCCTGCAGCTCCTCGATCTGGGGCTCGTAGGCGCGGCCGCCGTAGATGGTCGCCACCCGGGCGTTGCGGGTCCGCGCGGCGGTCGCCAGGTCGTGGCCGACCTGGACGGCGAGCTCGCGCGTGGGCACCACGATGAGCGCCTGCGGGGCACCGGACTTCTTCAGCTGGTCCCACCCCGCGTCGCCGCGGCCCACGACGCGCTGGACCACGGGGATGCCGAAGCCGAGGGTCTTGCCCGTGCCGGTCTTGGCCTGGCCGATGATGTCCTGACCGGACAGCGCCACCGGCAGGGTCATGGCCTGGATGGGGAAGGGGTGGACGATGCCCTCAGCCGCGAGGGAGTCCACGATGTCCTGGCGCACCCCGAACTCGGCGAAGTCCTGCGGCAGCGGCTCGGGGTGCTCGGTGGTCTCGACGACCACCTCGGGGGTGCCGTCGACGGCGGTCTCGTCGCCGGGCGCGGCGGCGTCCGGTGCGGTGTCGGTGATGTAGTCGGTCACGGTCGGGTTCCTTCGTTCGGGCACGCCCGCTGAAGGGAGGGGACCGGGGTCCGGCCTCCGGGCCGCCGTGCTGGCGGCCGCCGGGGGCGTGCGTTGGGTGGAAGCCGATCGTGAGCGTGCGCCGCCTCGACCGGGCGGGCCACGGGAGCGTGGCGCCCGGATCCGGTCCTGCGCGAGGCCGCCGTGCGGGGCCTGTTCGCGGGGAGCGGGGGCGAGTAGGTGTCTGTCGTTCGTGGGATCGCGGGTACGACCGGTCATCCAGTGCGCTTAACAGTGTAGCCCGACGACCGCGCACGTTCCGTGCGGTCGCCGGGCCGGGTCCGCCGTGGCCGGCGGAGGGGGGGTATCGGCCGGGGTCTCAGTCGTCCTTCGTGAAGGGCATGAAGCCCACGGGCCGCTTCTGCTCGGCGCCGACGGCGGCGTAGCCGATGACGCCGGCGGGGACGACCGTCACGTTGCCCTTGGTGTCGGTCAGGGTCAGCGGGGTCCCGGAGGTCATGGCGGTGGTGATCAGCTCCACGGCCTCCGGCGCCTCGAGGGCCGACTCGACGACGATCTCCCGGGCGACGTGCTGAACACCGATCTTGATTTCCATGGTTCCTCCTGGACAGGGCTGCGGGCTGCGTCCCGGTCAGTCTAGGAGGGAGCTACTGCCAGTCCTCGTCGATGATCGAGATTCCGCCCCAAGCTAAACGGAAGATCTGGCGCTGGGCCTCCGCCCGCCCGCCGGTGCCCGGGTTGCGGATCCAGTGCACCGCGGCGGTCTGCGCCATGCCGGTGAGGGAGCGGGAGACGAGCACGGCGTGCGCATGGCTCAGCCCCGCGTTGGGCCCGAGCACCCCGGCGATCGAGTCCGCCACGGCCAGGTGGAAGTTCTCGAAGCGCTCCGCGACCTCCGGGTCCGCCAGCAGGTCCGACTCGAAGATCAGCCGGTGGGCCTCCGGGTTGGCCTCCACGAAGCCGAAGTAGACGTCCAGCATGGACTCCACCCGTTCGCGGTTGACGTCGCTGCCCTGCAGGGCCGAGACGAGCCCGAGGGAGAGCTCCTGGAGGTAGTGGTCCACGAGGGCGAGGTAGAGCTCACGCTTGCCGGGGAAGTGCTGGTAGAGGACGGGCTTGCTCACCTGGGCGGCGTCGGCGATGTCGTCCATGGACGACCCGTGGTAGCCGTTCGAGGAGAACACGGTCAGCGCCGTCTCGAGCAGCTGCCGCCGGCGGGCCTCGCGCGGGAGGCGCGCGGGGCGGCCTCTCCTGGTCTCAGTCATGAACCGTTCCTCCTCAACCGGCCGGCGGTGCCGGCCGAACGAATGCCGCCCTACCCCGCTGCCTGGGGGCGGCGGGTGACCTCCGGCGGCGCCGCGGCCGCGGGAGGCGCGGTCCGCTCCGCGGCGGGCGCGGGGACCTCGATCCCGTACAGCGCCGCGAGGCCGGTGATGTACTCGTCCTGCCGGCCCTGCGCGGCGAGCTCGCGGGCGCGAACGGTGGGGGTGTGCAGGAGGGACCGCACCATGCGGCGCATCGCGAGCTCGATCTGCTCCTGCGCGGCGGTGCACCCGTGGTGGGAGGTGACCTTCTCGAGCTCGGCGTCCAGGACGGCCATGGTGTGCTTGCGCAGGGCCACGATGGCAGCGTCCATGTCGCGCGCGTCCTGGCTTGCCGCGAACTCCTGGGCGGCGCGCTCGACGATCCCGCTCGCGGCGTCGACGGACTCCCGGGTCTCGTCGGGGGCGGCCACGCGCACCGACTCCAGGGTGATGAGCTCCACGCCGGGCAGGTCCGCCACGGCGGGGTCGAAGTCCCGGGTGAGAGCGAGGTCGACCACGGTGCGGGGCCCGGCGGGGAGCGAGGCGGCGCCCATGGGGGCGGAGCCGCCGCTGCAGCCGATGACGACGTCGGCGCGCTCCAGGGCCGCGGCCAGCTCCTCGGCCCCCACCGGCGTGCCGCCGCGGTTCTCCGTGAACTGCCCGGCCCGGCCCGACGCCGAGTACACCTCGATGTCCGCGCAGCCACGGTCGCGGAGGGCGGCCATGGTCGCACCCGCGTAGGCGCCCGTGCCGAACACCAGGGCCCGGCGCGAGGGCCAGGTGCCGGTCGTGACGTCGTCGGCGAGGTCCAGGGCCACGGAGACGATGGAACGGCCCCGCTCGCCGAGGGCGGTCTGCGTGCCCACCTGGCGGGCGGTGCGGGCGGCGGCCTCGAACAGCCGCAGGAGCGTGCCGGAGACCGTCCCGGCCTGCTGGGCGTCGTTGAGGGCACGCCGGACCTGTCCGGTGATCTCGCGCTCGCCCACCACGGCGGACTCCAGGCCGGAGACCACGGTGAACAGGTGGCGCGCGGCGCCGGAGTCGGTGAAGGCCCGCAGGGAACCGGCCACGAACTCGGGGTCGAGCCCGGCACGCGAGCCGATCTGCTCGGCGAGCTCGGCCCGCAGCCGGTCCAGCGCCGCCCCGGAGGGGGCGCCCGGCACGTCCTCGAGCTCGCCGTAGATCTCGAGCCGGTTGCACGTCGAGAGGGTCACGGCGCCCCGGAGGGGGCCGCTGCGGACCATCTCCTCGGACAGCCCGAGCGCACCGGTGCTGAGACGCGCAACGGTGTTCAGATCGACGTTCTGGTGTGAGGCGACGAGTGCGAAGAGGACCACAGTGCATTCATACTAGACGGTCACCGCGGATCCGCGCCTCGGTGACGTCCGAGAGACCGCTCACGTCCGTCACCGTGGGCCGTGCCGGTCCGGGTGACGCTGCGTCGGTAAACGACGTCGGTGTTCCTTGGCACAATGGGAGCACTATGCCTACCACCCCTGAGACGGCGAGCACGCCGGACACGTCGACCGCAGCCGTTCCCGGGCACTCCACGGGCGGCACCCACCCCTCGGCGGCCTTCCGGCGCCTGACCGGATCGCTCGGGGCGCTGCCGCAGGGCCATCCGCTGCGCACCGCCGGCACCCTGGACGCCCCGCTGCTGCAGGCCCTCACGGGCCGCGCGCCCGACCGCCGCCCGGTGTGGTTCATGCGGCAGGCGGGGCGGTCGCTGCCGGAGTACCGGTCCCTGCGCCAGGGCACCGCGATGCTCGACGCCTGCCTGGACCCCGCGATGGCCGCCGAGATCACGCTCCAGCCGGTGCGCCGGCACGACGTCGACGCCGCCATCTTCTTCTCCGACATCGTGGTGCCCATGCGCGTGGCCGGGGTGGACGTCGAGATCGTCCCGGGCCGCGGGCCCGTGCTGGAGCGTCCCGTGCGCACGGCCGCCGACGTCGCCGCCCTCCCCGAGCTCGACGAGGCGGCCCTCGACCCCATCCGGGAGGCCGTCGCCCGCACCGTCGCGGAGCTCGGCACGACCCCGCTGGTCGGCTTCGCCGGGGCGCCGTTCACCGTGGCCGCCTACATGGTCGAGGGCGGGCCCTCCCGGGACCACCTGCTGCCGCGCACGATGATGCACGCCGATCCGGGCACGTGGCGGGCGCTCGCCGAGTGGGCGGCCCGGACGTCCGGCGCGTTCCTGCGCGCCCAGGTCGAGGCCGGGGCCTCGGCCGTGCAGCTCTTCGACTCCTGGGCGGGGTCCCTGTCCCTGGCCGACTACACCGGCCACGTCCTGGAGCACTCGGCGGCCGCGCTGCGCGCCGTCGAGGACCTCGCCGTGCCCCGCGTCCACTTCGGGACGGGCACGGGCGAGCTCCTCGTCGCGATGCGGGACGCCGGCGCGGACGCGGTGGGCGTGGACTACCGGATCCCCCTGGCCGAGGCCAACCGGCGGCTCGGCGGCTCCACCGTGCTGCAGGGCAACATCGACCCGGCCCTGCTCGCCGCGCCCTGGCCCGTGCTCGCCGAGCACGTGCGCGAGGTGCTGCGCGGCGGGGCCTCGGCCCCGGGGCACGTCGTCAACCTGGGCCACGGCGTCCCGCCGGGGACCGACCCGCAGGTGCTCACCGACCTCGTGTCCCTCGTCCACGGCCAGCCGCTGGAGCAGTCCCCGGGCGGTGGCCGGCCGTGAGCGCGGAGCCGGACGGCACGCCCGCCCGGCGGACCCCGCCCCGCTCCGCCCTCGTGGTGGGCGGAGGGGTCTCCGGGCTCGTGGCCGCGCGCGACCTGGCCGCCCGCGGTCTGCGCGTCACGCTGGTCGAGGCCGAGGACCACCTCGGCGGAGCCGTGGGCGCCCACCAGGTGGCGGGCCTCGTGCTGGACTCCGGCGCCGAGTCCTTCGCGACCCGCTCCCGCGCGGTCCCCGATCTGCTGGAGGAGCTCGGGCTCGGCGGGCGCGTGGTGCACCCCAACCGTTCCGGCTCGTGGCTGTTCCTGCCGGAGGGCGCCGTGCCCGCGCCCGACTCCGGGATCCTGGGCATCCCCGCGGACCCCACCGCCCCCCGGCTGCGCGCGGCCCTCGGCCGGGCCGGCATGCTGCGCGCCGGTCTCGACCGCAGGCTGCCGGCATTCGTCGGCATGACCGAGCGCTCCCTCGGCGGCCTCGTCCGGGCCCGGATGGGGGATCGGGTGGTCGACCGGCTCGTGGCGCCGTTCGCCACGGGCGTCCACTCCGCCCACCCCGACGACCTCGACGTCGACGCCGTGGCCCCCGGACTGCGCCGGGCCCTGCGCGAGCACGGCTCCCTCGGCGCCGCGGCGGGCGCGCTGCGCCGCGCCGCGCCCGCGGGGGCGAACGTGGCGGGGCTGCGCGGCGGCATGAACGCCCTGTCCGAGACGCTCGTGCACGACCTCGAGCGGGCGGGCGTGAAGCTCGTCACCGGCTACGACGTCATCGCCCTCGACCGCGACCCCCGGCGCGAGGGCTGGATGGTCATCCAGCGCCAGCCGCGCCACGGCCACAAGACCGCCGTGGCGCGGGGCGAGCTGCTCGTGATGGCCACCGACGGCACGACCGCGGTCCGTCTCCTCGCCGGCCACGAGGACGGGCTCCAGCGCTTCGCCCCCCAGGCCGGGCCGCAGGTGGCC
The DNA here is from genome assembly GCF_044462205.1 of Kocuria rhizosphaericola. Taxonomy (NCBI): domain Bacteria; kingdom Bacillati; phylum Actinomycetota; class Actinomycetes; order Micrococcales; family Micrococcaceae; genus Kocuria; species Kocuria rhizosphaericola. The sequence continues at coordinate 16,503 of NZ_JBISWK010000170.1, forward strand.
CTGGCCACGCTCGTGGTCGAGGAACCGCGCCTCGACGGCGCACCCCGGGGCACCGGCCTGCTCGTGAGCGAGGACGCCCGCGGCGTGCGCGCCAAGGCCCTCACCCACGCCAGCGCCAAGTGGGACTGGGTGCGGGAGGCCGCCGGACCCGGACGGCACGTGCTGCGGCTCTCCTACGGCCGCGCCCAGACCGACGCCGACGCCGTCCCGCCGGAGGTGGCCCTGCCCGACGACCAGCTCATCCGCCTGGCGCTCTCCGACGCCTCGACCCTCATGGGGATGCCCCTGCGCCCCGGCCAGCTCGTCGGCGCGGACATCGTGCGCTGGCGCTCCGCGCTGCCCCGCGCCGGCGTCGGGCACGCCCGGCGCGTCGCCGACTTCCGGCGGGCGCTCGCCGTGCTGCCCGACGCCGTCGCCGTCGGCGGGTGGCTCGCGGGCACGGGCCTCGCCTCCGTCGTCGCCGACACCCGATCCCAGGTCCGCGCCCTGCTCGCCGAGGCGGGCGTCGCGGACCGCGCCGCGCCGGCCGCCCCCGGGCCGGTACGGACCCCACCGACCAGCACCCGACGAAAGGACTGACGCCTTGTCCCACGACACCAGCTCCCAGGAGAACGGCGGCCGGCCGGCCGCCGGCCCCGAGCCGACGGAGGACGGGGGCGCCGAGCAGCTGCACTGGGCCGTCTGGTCCGTGTTCGCCCGCCCCGCCGGCGGCGCCGAGGCCCGCACGGCCGGCGACGACGCCTCGGCGGCCGCCGAGTTCGACGGCGTGGTCGAGCAGCTCGCGGCCGAGGGCGTGACGCTGCGCGGCGTCTACGACGTCTCGGGGATGCGCGAGGACGCCGACGTCCTCACGTGGTTGCACGGCGACGACCCGCAGGTGCTCCAGTCCGCGGTCCGCCGGCTGCGCCGCACGGAGCTGCTGGCGGACACCGGGCAGGTCTGGAACGCGATGGGGGTCCACCGGGACGCCGAGTTCACCCGGAACCACTCGCCGTCCTTCGCCCGCGGCCTCGCGCCGGAGGACTGGGTCTGCGTCTACCCGTTCGTGCGCTCCTACGAGTGGTACTACATGAATCCCCAGCGCCGCGCCGAGATGCTGCGCAACCACGGCATGGCCGCGCGCGACTACCCGCAGGTCCTCGCCAACACCATCGCGTGCTTCGGGCTCAACGACTACGAGTGGCTGCTCGCGCTGGAGGCCCCCGAGCTGGTGGACCTCGTCGACGTCATGCGGGCCTTCCGCAACACGGAGGCCCGGCTGCACGTGCGCGAGGAGACGCCGTTCTACACGGGCCGCCGGATCGGCGCCGAGGAGCTCGCGGAGGTGCTCCGGTGAGCGGGGAGAACGCCCTGTCGCGGGCCCGGGCGCACGCCCCCGAGCACTACGACGCCGTCGTCCTCTCGTCCTTCGGAGGACCCGAGGGGCAGGACGACGTCCTGCCGTTCCTGCGCAACGTCACGCGGGGCCGCGGCATCCCCGACGAGCGGCTCGAGGAGGTCGCCACCCACTACCGGGCCAACGGCGGCGTGAGCCCCATCAACGCCCAGAACCGGGCGCTGCGCTCCGCCCTCGAGGCCGAGCTGCTCGGCCGGGGCCTGAGCGTGCCCGTGCTGTGGGCCAACCGCAACTGGGCGCCCTACGTGACGGACGTGCTGCGGGAGTGCCACGCCCGCGGGATGCGCAGGCTCCTGGTGCTCGCCACCAGCGCCTACTCCAGCTACTCCGGCTGCCGCCAGTACCGCGAGGACTACGGCGTGGCGCTCGAGGAGCTCGGCCTCACGGGCGAGATGCAGGTCGACAAGGTCCACCAGTACTACGACTCCGATGGCTTCGTGCAGCCCTTCGTCGAGGGCCTCCGGGAGGGCCTCGCGCAGGTGCGCGGGCGGCTCGGCGCCGACGGCGGCAGGATCGCGGTCCTGTTCTGCACCCACTCCATCCCCACGACCGACGCCGAGGCCTCCGGGCCGGCGCGGATGGACTTCGAGGAGAACTCCGCCTACGTCGCCCAGCACCTGGCCGTGGCGCGGACCGTGCTGGAGCGCGTGGGGCCCGAGGAGCTCGGGGACCACACCTGGGACCTCGTCTACCAGTCCCGCTCCGGACCCCCGCAGGTGCCGTGGCTCGAGCCCGACGTCAACGACGCGCTCGAGGAGGTCGCCGCGCGCGGCGTCGCCGGCGTGGTCCTCGTGCCGCTGGGCTTCGTCTCCGACCACATGGAGGTCAAGTGGGACCTCGACACCGAGGCCCTCGAGACCTGCGAGCGGCTCGGCCTGCCGGCCGTGCGAACCCCCACCGCCGGGACGCACCCGGAGTTCGTGACCGGGCTCGCGGACCTCGTGGAGCAGCGGATCGCCGGGCGCACCGCCCCACCCCGGGTCTCGGCCTGCGCCCAGGGCACGTGGTTCGACGACTGTGCCCCGGACTGCTGCGTCAAGGTGCTGCGCGGCGCCACCGGGCCCCGCCCGACGATCGCCCAGCGCCCGCACGGCGAGCCCCTCCCGGTCGACCTCGACGAGGCCGGGGAGGTGCGGTACGCGTGACGGCCACGAACGAGCCGGGGCTCCCGGCGTTCCGGGTCGGGACCCGCGGCTCCCGGCTCGCGCTCACCCAGACCACCACGGCGGCCCGAGCCGTCGCGGCGGCGTGCGGGCTGGAGCCGGAGCTCGTCACGATCCGCACCGAGGGCGACGTGCTCACCGGGCCCCTGTCCCAGATGGGAGGCACCGGGGTCTTCGCCACGGCGCTGCGGGCCGCGCTGCTGGCCGGCTCCGTGGACCTGGCCGTGCACTCCCTCAAGGATCTGCCCACCGCACCCGTGCCGGGCCTCGAGGTCGCCGCGGTGCCGGTGCGGGAGGACCCCCGGGACGCCCTGTGCGCCCGCGACGGGCTGACCCTGTCCGGGCTGCCCGCCGGGGCGAAGGTCGGCACCGGCTCCCCGCGCCGCGCGGCACAGCTGCGCGCGGCGCGCCCGGACCTGGGGATCGTCGACATCCGCGGCAACGTGGGCACCCGGCTGGGGCGGGTGGCCCCCGGCGACCTCGACGCCGTGGTGCTCGCCGCCTCCGGTCTCCGGCGGCTCGGGCTGGAGGACGCGATCACCGAGCTCATCGACCCGTCCGTCATGCTCCCCGCACCCGGCCAGGGCGCCCTGGCCCTGGAGTGCCGCACCGAGGACGCCTCCGGCGACGCCCCGCTCGCCGCCGGCCTCGCCGCGGTGGACCACGCCGAGACCCGCATGGCCGTGACCGCCGAGCGGGCGCTGCTGACCCGGCTCGAGGCCGGGTGCGCGGCGCCGGTGGGAACCTTCGGGCGGATCGAGGGCGGCGAGCTCGTGCTCGACGTCGTCGTGGCCGACCCGGACGGCAGCCGGCTCATGCGCCGCAGCGGACGCACCGCGGAGGGCGGCGCCGACGCCGCCCGAGGCCTCGGCTTCCGGCTGGGCGACGAGCTGCTCGCCGACGGCGCCGGCCGACTGGCCCGGTTGACGCTCTGAGCCCCGTGCCGCCCACCGGCCCCGCCGACCGCTCCGGCGACCCCGCCGCCGCCCTGCGCGGCGCCAGGGTCGTCGTCACCCGATCCGCGGACCGGGCCCGGGAACTCGTGGAGCTGCTGCGCGGGCACGGGGCGCGGGTCCGGCTCGCCCCGCTGCTCGCGGCCACCCTGCCCCGCGACACCGGCCCCGTGAGCGCCCTCCTGGACCGTGCTGCGGACCCGGGGTCCGCCGCACGGTCCTGGCTGGCGGTGACCTCGGTGAACACGGTCCGGGCGCTGCGAGCCGTGGCCGGGGACCCTGCCGGTGCCGCGCTCGGCGACCGGTTCGCGGCCGCACGGCGGGCCGGTCTGCGCGTCGCCGCGGTGGGGGACGCCACGGCCGCGGCGCTCGCGGCGGCCGGACTGGCGCCCGACCTGGTGCCCGGCAGCGCGCACTCGGCCGCCGGGCTGCTTGCCGACTGGCCGCCGGAGCGCGCGCCCGGCACGGTCCTGCTGCCGCTCTCCGCGCGGGCGCGGCCCGCCCTCGCGTCCGGCCTGACCGCCCGGGGGTACCGCGTCCTGACGGCCACGGCCTACGAGACCGTGCCCTGGCCGGCCCCCGCGCCCCTCGTGCGGCCGGCCCCGGACGACGACGTGGAGGAGCTCCACCGGACGGACCTGCTGACGGCCCTGGCCGCGGGCGAGGTCGACGCCGTGGTCCTCACGGCGCCGTCCCACCTCGCCGAGCTCGCCGGCGACGACCCCGCCGTCCTGGCGAGCACCGTCCTCGTGGCCATCGGCGAGCCGACGCGCCGCGCCGCCGCCGAGCGCGGCCTGCCGTCCGTGGCCGCGGCCCTGCCCACGCCGCAGGGGATCCGCGACGCCCTCGCCCGGGCCCTCGCGGATCAGGGCCCGGCGGCCAGCGCCGCTCCGGCGGAACCCGCGCCGACCGTGCCGGTCCCCACCTCACCGGCCGGGCCGAGCCCGGCCCCACCTGCACCGACGACACCGATCCCGACGACCGAGGAGACGAACTCCGTGACCCACCGACCCCCGCGCTACGACCTGGTCTCCCGCCCGCGCCGCCTGCGCACCACCCCGGCCGTGCGCCGTCTCGCCGCGCAGACCAGGGTCCACCCGTCCGACCTCATCCTGCCCGTGTTCGTCCGGGAGGGCCTCGCCGAGCCCGCCCCGCTCGGCTCCATGCCGGGGGTCGTCCAGCACTCCATGGACTCCCTCCGGCGCGCCGCCGCCGAGGCGGCGGCCAAGGGCCTCGGCGGCTTCATGGTCTTCGGCGTGCCCGCCGAGCGCGACCCCGAGGGAAGTGCCGGGTGCGACCCCGAGGGGATCCTGAACCGGGCGCTGCGCGCCGTCCGCGCCGAGGTCGGCGACGACCTCGTGGTCATGGCCGACCTGTGCCTGGACGAGTTCACCGACCACGGCCACTGCGGCGTCCTGGCGGACGACGGGACCGTGGACAACGACGCGACGCTGGAGATCTACGGCCGGATGGCCGTGGCCCAGGCCGAGGCGGGCGCCCACGTGCTCGGCCCCTCCGGCATGATGGACGGCCAGGTCGGCGTGATCCGCGCCGCCCTGGACGAGGCCGGGCACTCCGGCGTCGCCGTCCTGGCCTACTCCGCGAAGTACTCCTCCGCGTTCTACGGCCCGTTCCGGGAGGCCGTGGACTCCCAGCTCCAGGGCGACCGCCGCACCTACCAGATGGACCCCGCCAACCGCCGGGAGGCGCTGTACGAGCTGCAGCTGGACCTGGACGAGGGCGCCGACATGGTCATGGTCAAACCGGCCATGAGCTACCTCGACATCCTCCGCGACGTGGCCGAGGTCTCCCCGGTGCCCGTCTCCGCGTACCAGATCTCCGGCGAGTACGCCATGATCGAGGCCGCCGCCGCCAACGGCTGGATCGACCGGAAGGCCGCGGTCCAGGAGTCCGTGCTGTCCATCCGCCGCGCGGGCGCCGACTCCGTGCTCACCTACTTCGCCGTCGAGCTCGCGGACTGGTTCCGCGACGAGAACGGCCTCTCCTGACCCCCACCGTCCCCCGAGCCGGCACCCCCGGCGGAAGGAAGCAGACAGAACCCATGAGCGTTTCCCAGGAACTCTTCGACCGCGCGCGCAAGGTCATGCCCGGCGGGGTCAACTCCCCGGTGCGCGCCTTCGCGTCCGTGGGCGGCACCCCGCCCTTCATCACCGCGGCCAAGGGGCCGTACCTCACCGACGCCGACGGCCGCGAGTACGTCGACCTCGTCAGCTCGTGGGGGCCCGCCCTCGTCGGGCACTCCCACCCGGCCGTCATCGAGGCCGTGCACGAGGCCGTGGAGCGCGGCCTGTCCTTCGGGGCGACGACGCGCGGGGAGACCGAGCTGGCCGAGCTCGTGGTCGACCGGGTCGGCGCGATCGACGAGCTGCGCATGGTCTCGACCGGCACCGAGGCGGCCATGACCGCGATCCGCCTGGCGCGCGGCGTGACCGGCCGGGACCTCGTCGTGAAGTTCGCCGGGTGCTACCACGGGCACGTGGACTCCCTGCTGTCGGAGGCCGGCTCCGGCGTCGCGACCCTCGCCCTGCCCGGCTCCGCCGGGGTCACCGCGGCCACCGCGGCCGAGACCCTGGTGCTGCCCTACAACGACCTCGCCGCCGTGGAGGAGGCCTTCGCCGCCCACCCGGGCCGGATCGCGGCCGTCATCACCGAGGGCGCGCCCGCCAACATGGGCGTGGTCACCCCCGGCGAGGGCTTCAACGCGGGGCTGCGCCGGATCACCCGCGAGCACGGGGCCCTGATGGTCTTCGACGAGGTCCTGACCGGCTTCCGCGTGCACGAGGCCGGGTACTGGGGCCTCACGGCCGCCGGCGAGGACGGCTGGGAGCCCGACCTGTTCATGTTCGGCAAGGTCATCGGCGGCGGCCTGCCGGTCGCCGGCGTGGGCGGACGGGCCGAGGTCATGAACCACCTGGCGCCCCTGGGGCCCGTCTACCAGGCCGGGACCCTGTCGGGGAACCCGGTGGCGATGGCGGCGGGGGCGGCGACCCTGCGCACCGCGGACCGGATCGCCTACCAGACCGTCGACCGGCGCTCGGCGCAGCTCCAGGAGGCGGTGCGCGCCGCGCTCACGGAGGCCGGGGTCGACCACTCGATCCAGTCGGCCGGCAGCCTGTTCTCGGTGGCCTTCGGCACCTCCGCCACCGGTGTGCACGACTACGCGCAGGCGAAGGCGCAGGAGACGTTCCGCTACCCGGCGTTCTTCCACGCGATGCTCGACCAGGGCGTCTACCTGCCCCCGTCGGTGTTCGAGGCGTGGTTCCTCTCCGCCGCGCACGACGACGCCGCGATGGACCGGATCGTCTCCGCCCTGCCGGCCGCGGCCCGCGCGGCCGCCGAGGCCCGGCCGGCGGCCTGACCCCGGGCCGCACCGCCGTCCCGGGGAGCGCTCAGGCGTCCTCGGGGCGGCGGAGCGGCCAGGCGCCGTCGACCACGGCGTCCGGCCGGGTCCGGCGGAAGTACTCCTGGAGGCTCGCGGCCTGCTCGGCGGCCCACCCGATCTGGTCGGCGTGCAGCGCGGCGGCGGGGCGGACCAGCTCCGGGAAGCGGCGGGCCATCAGCACCGCGAGCCGTTCCGTGGCGACGGAGTCCGCCGCCGAGGTGTGCGCCGCGGTGAGCTCGACGCCGTACTCCTCGCACAGCGCCCCGAGGGTGCGCTTGCCGCGCCGGTACCGGTGCACCTGCTTGTTGAGCACGTAGGGGTCCAGCACCGGGAAGGGCTGCGGCACCTCGACCCCGTGGCGCCGGCCCTCGTGGGCGAGGACCGTGAAGTCGTAGGAGGCGTTGAACACCAGCACGGGCGTGCCCGCGGCGAAGAGGGCGTCCAGGACGCCGGCGATCTCCGCGACCACCTCCGCGGCGGGCCGTCCCTCGGCGCGGGCCCGGTCGGTGCTCACCCCGTGCACGGCGGCGGCCTCCTCGGGGATCTCGACCCCCGGGTCCGCCAGCCACTCCCACTCGTCCGTCACGGCGCCCGCGGCGTCGGTGCGCACCACGGAGGCCGTGACGATGCGGGCCGTGTGCGGGTCGCGGCCGGTCGTCTCGAGGTCGAACGAGGCGCGCGGACCCTCGGTCCACGCGGGACCCCCGTCCGGGACCTCGGAGGACTCCTCGAGGTCGAAGAGCACGTCCTGCGCCGCGGCGTCGTCCGGCGCGGGAGGACCGGTCCGCGGCGCGCGCAGCGGGGCGGCGTCGAACAGGGGCAGCTGGTCGGTGGGGCCGGCGGGGCCTGAGGGCGAGGACATGGCTCCCACCGTACCGGCCGCCTCCGACCCGGCACGCACGCCCGGTCCGCGTCCCCGGGACGCGGACCGGCACCGTGCGGGACGCACGGACGCGGAGGGCTTAGGCCGTCGGTGTCCCGTGATGTGATGAGACCCATGCGGCACTCCGAGGACAGCACCCCCGCCACGAGCTCCGTCGTGCCCGGGGCCGGACCGGTGCGCTGGAACCTCGTGCCCCCGCACGGCTCCGCGGCGGAGCGCACCGCGTGGCGGCCGAGCCCCGAGCAGGAGGAGATCGCCGGGCTCGCGGCCGGGTGCGGCCCCCGGCTCGTGCTGGGCGGACCCGGGACCGGGCGGACCCGGGTGCTCGTGGAGCTGGCGGCGCGCCGGATCGGCGGCGGCCTCGACCCGGACCGGCTGCTCGTGCTCACGCCGTCCCGGCTCTCGGCCGCCCGGCTGCGGGACGACCTCACGGCCGCGGTCGCGGCCACCATGAGCTCCCCGCCGGTGCGCGCCTGGCAGTCCTACGCCTTCGACCTCCTCCGGCGGGCCCAGAACGAGGGACTGCTCCCGGGGGTCGCGCACGGCCCCAAGCTGCTGTCCGGCCCGGAGCAGGACGTGCTCATCGGCGAGCTCATGGCCGGGCACGCCGCGGGGTTCGGAGCCGCCGTCGTGTGGCCGCCGGACCTCCGGGAGGCCCTGGGCACCCGTGGCTTCCGCCAGGAGGTGCGTGAGCTCTTCGACCGGATGTCCGAGTACGACCTCGCGCCCGAGGACCTCCGCGTCCTCGCCCGCCGCCTGGAGCGCCCGGACTGGGCGGCGGCCGCCACGGTGCGCGCCGAGTACCAGGCCGTGCGCCGGCTGCGGATGCCGGAGTCCTACGACCCCGCGGTCCTCGTGACCGAGGCCGCGCGGCTCCTCGAGGAGCAGCCCGAGTTCCTGCGGGCCGAGCAGGAGCGCCTCGACCTCGTGCTCGTGGACGACCTGCACGAGGCGACACCCTCGATCCACCGGCTGCTCGCCGTGCTGTGCCGGGGACGGGACACCGTGCTGACCGTCTGCACGGACACCGTGGTCCAGGGCTTCCGCGGGGCCCGGCCCGACCTGCTGCGCACCCTCGACGACCGGCTCGGCGAGCCCGCACGGCCCCTCCGGCGGCACCTGCTGGGCACGAGCCGGCGGATGCCCGCCGCCGTCGCGGAGGTGTGGCAGCGCGTGGCCGAGCGGATCCCCGCCGTCGCCGGGGCCCGGCACCCCCGCCGCCTCCTGTCCGCCGAGGACGCCGCGGTGGAGGGCGCGCCGGAGGGCGCGCCGGACGACGGTGCCGGAGACGGCGCGGCGACGGGGGAGGTCACCACCGTGGTGCTCTCGTCGCCCCTGCACGAGGCCCGCTGGATCGCCCACCAGGTCCTCGAGCGCCACCTGGTGCACGGTGTCCCGCTGGCGGACATGGCCGTGGTCGTGCGCAACGGCCGCTACCTGGAGGGCCTCGAGCGGCAGCTCTCCGCCCTGGGCGTGCCCGTCAGCACCTCCGCCGCGGAGACTCCGGTGCGGGACGAACCGGCGGTGCGCCCCCTGCTGGGCGCTCTGCGCATCGTGACCGAGGCGGCCGCGGCGTCCGGGGACGCGGGGGAGGACGGGCACTTCGGCTCCCTCACTGTCCAGGCGGCCGTCGACCTCCTGTCCTCGCGGGTCGGCAACGCCTCCCCGATGGACGTCCGCCGGCTGCGCCAGCGGCTCCGGGCGGAGGAGCTGGCCGCGGGCGGCCTCCGCACCAGCGACGACCTGCTCGTGGAGGCCCTCGTGGCCCCGGGGGCGCTCGACGCCGCCGGGGTGCGCTCCGTGCCGGCCCGCAGGATCGCCCGGATGCTCTCGGCCGGGACCCGTGCCCTCCGGGAGGAGGGCGCCACGGCCGAGACCGTCCTGTGGGCGCTGTGGGAGGCGGCTGGGGTCGCCGAGTCCTGGCGGCGCCGCGCGCTGGAGGGCGGCCCGGCGGGCGAGCGGGCCGACCGGGACCTCGACGCCGTGGTGGGCCTGTTCGAGTCGGCGGAGCGGTACGTCGACCACCTGCCCGGTGCGAGCCCCGCCCAGTTCCTGGACTACATCGACAACCAGGACCTGCCCATGGACACCCTGGCCGCCCGCGCCCCGACCGACGAGACGGTCGAGATCATGACGCCGGCCACGGCCGCGGGCCGGCAGTGGCCGGTGGTCTTCGTCGCCGGCGTGCAGGAGGGCGTGTGGCCCAACACCCGCCTGCGCGGGCAGCTGCTGGGCGCGGACCTGCTCACGGACGCGCTCGACCTCGGCGTCGAGCAGGCCGCACGGGTCACCCCGGTGACCCGGATGAGAGAGGTCCGCCACGACGAGCTGCGCTCCTTCTCCGCCGCGGTCTCCCGCAGCTGCGGGACGCTCGTGGTCACGGCGGCCTCCGGCGAGGACGAGCAGCCCTCGGAGTTCCTGGACCTCGTCGACCCCCCGGGGTCCCGCCCCGGGGACGGCGCCCGGGCCGTCGTGGACGCCCCGCGGCCCATGACGCTGCGCGCCCTCGTGGCCGAACTGCGGCAGTGGGTCCAGCTGCACGAGGAGGACCCGGTGCGCTCGGAGGCCGCGGCCCGGCTGCTCCACCGCATCGCGGCCTCCCCGCGCCCGGTGCCCGGGGCCCACCCCGACACCTGGTGGGGCGCGGCGGAGCTCTCGAGCACGGCGCCCGTCTTCGACGACGGTGTCCCCGTGCCCGTCTCCCCGTCCCGGATCGAGACCATCCACCGGTCCCCGCTCGACTGGTTCGTGTCCGCCTCGCGGGCCGAGGCCGCCACCGACCTCAGCCGCAGCCTCGGCTCGCTCGTGCACGCCATCGCCGAGGAGCTGCCGGAGGCGTCGGGCTCCGAGCTCGTCGCCGAGCTCGAGCGCCGCTGGCCCACGCTGGGGCTGCCGGACACCTGGGAGTCCGCGGTCCAGCTCGAGCGGGCCCGGCAGATGCTGCGCAAGTTCGCCCAGTACGTCCTGGACGCCCGCGGCAAGCACGGCCGCCGGCTGGCCTCCGTGGAGGGGGCCTTCAGCGTGCTCGTCCAGGGGCGGGCGCGCGACGCCCTGCTCCGGGGCCGCGTGGACCGCCTGGAGCTCGACGAACAGGGCCGCTACGTCGTCGTCGACCTCAAGACGGGACGGAACCAGCCGGCCGGGGCCAAGATCGCCGAGCACCCCCAGCTGGCGGCCTACCAGGTGGCGCTGACGGCGGGGGCGGGCACGGCCATGGTCGCGGGCGAGGACGAAGCCGTCCTCGAGCTGCCCGGCGGCACCGTGACGGAGCTCTCCGGCGGCGCCCTGCTCGTCCAGCTCGGCACCCGGGCCAAGTCCCCCTCCGTGCAGCAGCAGGACCCCCTCGACCCGGACGCCACCTGGGCCCGGGAGCTGATCACCCGGGCCGCGGAGCTCGTGGCCGGGGAACGGTTCACCGCCCGCCACGACCAGGCCGAGGGCGGCTTCAACGGGCACGGGTGCAAGCTGCCGCAGATCTGCCCGCTGTGCGCCGAGGGACGGCAGGTGAGCGAACCATGAGGACCGACCCCGCCCTCGTTCCCCCCGGACAGCAGGAGACGACACCGCCCATGACCGACGCCCCCCGCACCCCCGGCGACGGCGCCCGGCACGACCCGGCCGAGCACCCCTACGGCGGTGTCGAGCCCCGGTACAGCCCCGAGGAGCTCGCCGAGCTGCTCGGCGGCAACCGGCCCACGGCCCAGCAGGCCGCGGTGATCTCCGCCCCGCTCACGCCCCGGCTCGTCGTCGCGGGCGCGGGCTCGGGCAAGACCGCCACCATGGTCGACCGGGTGGTCTGGCTCGTGGCCAACGGCGTCGTCGCCCCGGACCAGGTCCTCGGCGTGACGTTCACCCGCAAGGCCGCCGGCGAACTGGGGGAGCGCATGCGCTCCCGGCTCGCCCGGCTGCGCGCCCAAGGGCTCGTCGCGCCCGTCGGCCCCGAGGAGGACGATCTCCCGGCCGCGCCCCAGGACCCCACCGTCAGCACCTACCACTCCTACGCCAACACGCTCGTGCGCAACTACGGGCTGCGGATCGGGATCGAGCCGGACACCACGCTGCTGGGCCAGGCCCGGACGTGGCAGATCGCCGCGCAGACCGTGGAGGCCTGGACCGGGGAGCTGCTCGAGACCATGCCCGCGAAGTCGACCATGGTCGGCGCGGTCCTCGACCTCGCCTCGGCGTGCGCGGAGCACCTCGTGGACCCGGCGGACGTGGAGCGCTTCGCGGCCCAGCTGCTCGGCGCGCTGGCCACGACACCCCCGGGGCGGCGGAAGAAGACCCTGGGCGCCCAGCTGAAGAAGGTCCAGGACAACCAGCGCACCGCGTGGGTCCTCGCCGAGCTCGTGGCCGACTTCGCCCGGCGCAAGCACGAGGCCCAGGCCATGGACTTCGGCGACCTCCTCTCCGCCGCGGCCCGGCTGGCGGAACAGGACCCGGCCGCCCGCCGGACCGAACGGGAACGGCACCGGGTGGTGCTGCTCGACGAGTTCCAGGACACCTCGCACGCGCAGCTGCGGCTCTTCGCCGCCCTCTTCGGGCACGGGCACTCCGTGATGGCCGTCGGCGACCCCCAGCAGTCGATCTACGGCTTCCGCGGAGCCTCGTCCGGCCAGCTGTTCGGCTTCTACGACTCCTTCCCGGTCGCCCCCGGCCAGGACGGGGAGCCCAGCTTCCTCACCACGGCGTGGCGCAACGACGCGAGCATCCTCGACGTCGCCAACACCATCGCCGCACCCCTGCGGACCCTCCCGGCGTGGGCGCGCAGCAGGTCCTCCCTCGCCGTCCCCGAGCTCACCCCGCGGCCCGGCGCGGGCACCGGCCGGGTGCGGATCAGCCGCTTCACGACGGACGTCGAGGAGGCCGTCGCGCTCGCGGAGCGGGTGCGGGCCCGCCGGGAGCAGCACCGCGGCGAGCCGGAGGAGCAGATGCCCACCATGGCGGTGCTCTGCCGCAAGCGCTCGCAGATCGAGCCCGTGCGCCGGGAGCTCGCCGCCCGGGGCATCCCCTACGAGGTCGTGGGCCTGGGCGGACTGCTCAGCACGCCGGAGGTCTCCGACGTCGTCGCGACCCTCCGGGTGCTGGACGACCCCGGCCGATCGGACGCCCTCGTGCGGCTGCTCGCGGGCGCCCGGTGGCGGATCGGGACCCGGGACCTCATGGCGCTCGCCGACTGGGCGTCGCACCTGGAACGCCGCCGCACGGAGGCCGCGCAGGCGGGCCGGGCCGAGGACCTCGAGAGCCCGGTGACCCCGGAAGAGGCCCAGGAGGACGCCCTCGTCGAACCCGATCTCTCCGACCACGCGTCACTGGTCGAGGCCCTCGAGACCCTCCCTCGGCCCGGCTGGTCCTCCGCGCACGCCCGCACCCTGTCCGAGACGGCGCGGGAGCGCCTGACCCGGCTGCGGGCGGAGCTGGACCACCTGCGCTCCTTCCTCTCCGACGACCTGCCGAGCCTGCTCCACGAGGTCGAGACGGTCCTCGGGCTCGACGTCGAGGTGGCCGCGCACCCCCACCGCCCCGTCCACCAGGCGCGGCGCAACCTGGACGCCTTCCACGAGGCCGCGCAGTCCTTCACCGCGTTCTCCGCGACGAGCGACGTCTCGGCCTTCCTCGCGTGGCTCGACGTCACGCTCGCCGAGGAGAACGGGCTCGAGCCCGGACCCGACCGCACGCGGCACGACGCCGTGCAGCTCGTCACGGTGCACGCCTCCAAGGGCCTCGAGTGGGACCACGTCTACGTCCCGGGCCTCAACGCCGGGAACTTCCCGACCGACAGGCCCTCCCGCTGGACCCTCGACACCGGCACCCTGGCCTGGCCGCTGCGCGGCGACGCCCGGTTCCTGCCGCAGTGGGCCGTGGACACGACCGACCTCAAGGCTCTCGAGGAGTCCCACGCGGAGTACCTGGAGCTCGCCGCCCAGCACGCCGAGGACGAGGAGCGCCGCCTCGCCTACGTGGCCGTGACCCGGGCCCGGGAGGTCCTGGAGCTGTCCTGCACCGCGTTCCGGGGCACGGCCGCGAAGGGCCAGGGGCCCTCCGCGTTCGTCTCGGAGCTGGCGCCGCTGATCGAGGGCCCCGAGCCGCCCGTCCGCCTCGGCCCCTGGGCCGAGGTGCCGGAAGGGGCACGCAACCCGGCCGCGGCCACCGTGCTGAGCGCGCCGTGGCCGTACGACCCGCTGGAGGGCCCCGAGGTCACCGAGACCGTGACGGACGAGGGCGGGCGGAGCGCCGTGCGCGTGAGCCCGCCCCCGCACCTCGGCCGCCGGGCCGTGCTCGAGCGCGCCGCCCGAGCGGTTCGGGAACGCGGGTTCGAGGACACCGCGGACCTCGACGTCGAGGACCTGCTCGGCGTCGCGGAGCGCGACGGGCTCGCGCCCGACCCGCGCCGGTGGTCCGAGGAGGCGAAGATCCTGCTGGCCCGGCACGAGGACGGCCGGACGGAGCGGACCGTCCCCATGCCGTCCCACGTCTCGGCGTCGACCCTCGTGGCGCTCGCGCGCGACCCCCTCGAGGTCGTGTCGGGCCTGCGCCGGCCCATGCCGCGCCGGCCGGGCACCGCGGCGCGGCGGGGCACCACCTTCCACGCCTGGATCGAGCAGTACTACGGCAGCTCGGCGATCTTCGACGTCGGGGAGCTGCCCGGGACCGCCGACGACTACGTCGACGCGGCCTACGACCTTCCCGAGCTCGCCGCGACGTTCCGGTCGAGCCCCTGGGCGGACCGCCAGCCGTACGCGGTGGAGTTCCCCCTCGAGACCCCGATCGCCGGGATCACGGTCCGGGGCCGGGTGGACGCCGTCTTCCGCAACGGCGACGGCACGTGGGAGCTGGTCGACTGGAAGACGGGGCGGGCGCCGTCCGGCCGGGAGCTGCAGCAGCGCTCGGCGCAGCTGGCCGTGTACCGGCTCGCGTGGTCCCGGTTGCGCACCGTACCGCTCGAGGAGGTCACCGCCGCCTTCTACTACGTGGCCGAGGACCGGGTGGTCCGCCCGCACGACCTCTCCGGGGCCGACGAGCTCGAGGCGGTGGTCCGGGACGCCTACGACGTGGTGCTGCGCCCCTGACGGGGCCGCACGGGGTGTCTAGGCGGGGTCCTCCGGCCCCGCCTGCGGCGTCCGGCCGGCGGGGCCCTCGGGGGCGCCGGCCGGATCCGGCCGCTCGGGGGCACCGGTCTGCACAGGGGGCTCCGGAGAGCCCTCCGGCACGGCGGCCCCCGGTGCCGCCCCGGGGCGAGGGGCGACGTCCTGCTCGAGCGTGGCGAGCATCTGTTCCGCGTCCGCCACCAGGTCCTGCGCGCCGCGGTCCACGCCGCGCACCAGCCACTGCGCCAGGGCGAGCTCCGCGTCCAGCCGGGCCCGGTCCAGCAGGTGCGGGTCCGGTTCCCGGTCGGGGGCCTGGAAGGACGTCCGGCGGCAGGCCGCGGCGTAGGCCTCGAGCACTCCCTCGGCGAGGCGCGCGTCGCGCGCCGCGAAGAGCCACGCGAAGTCCTCGGCGGGGTCGCCCACGTGCAGATCGGTCCACCCGGTCACCCCGCGGACCCGCCCGCGGGAGATCACGAGGTCGTCCTCCTGCAGGTCGCCGTGGACCACTCGCGGCTGGAACCGCCACACGGCACGGTCCGTCAGGACCCGCTCCCACCGGTGCAGCAGCGCGGCCGGCACGCGCTGGGTGTCGGCGGCGCGGCGCAGCTCCGTGAGCCGCCGCAGCCGGCACTGCTCGGCGGTGTAGCCGGGCAGATCGGCGTCCAGGACCAGGGCGGGCGGCAGCGCGTGGATCGCGGCCAGCAGCCGCCCGAGCTGCACGGCGAGCGTGGGGGGCGGATCGGCGCTCGGCACGTGCCGGTGGTGCTCCGGGTCCGGCTCCGCGGCCATGCGGGCGAGCGCATCGATGTCAAGCGGGGCGCCCTCGATGTGGGAGTGCACGAAGGCGTGCAGGTCCCCGTGCGCCACGCAGCCCGCGGCGGTGGGGACCAGGAACGGCAGACGGGACCGGACGGCGGGGGTGAAGGAACGGAGCACGAGGTGCTCCGTCTCCAGGCGCACGCTCGCCTCGGGGCTCAGCGGGGACCGCACCCGCCAGTGCCGGCCGGTGGCGTCGACGACCACGGCGGAGCGGAAGTCGGCGTCGTCGTCAGGGGAGGGCCCCACGGCCACGGGCGCGAGTCCGGGGACGCCTGCGGCGGCGACGGCGGCCAGGTGCTCGAGGGACGTGCTCACGGCGTCCACCCTACAAGAGGCCCGGCAGGGGACGCGGCCGCCGTCCCCGTCCCCACCCGCCCCGGCCGGGTCCGCCCGGGTCGCTACAGTGGAGGCGTGCCCGCCTCCTCCCTCCCCGAGCCCGTCCCCGGCTCCCGCCCCGCCCCCGAGCGTCTCGCTCCGGCCCGCCTGCCGTTCGCGGCGACGGCCTTCGACCGCGACGCCGTCGACCGTGAGCTCCAGGACGTCCGCGTGCTCGCCGCGCAGGACCCCGCCACGCTCGTGCTCGTGCTCGCCGGCGGGCTCGCCCCCGTGGCCGGCGACGCCCTCGTCCTGGTACCCTCGGCCGAGCTCCCGGCCGTCCCGCACGACCCCCGCCGCCCGGAGGTCTACCTGGGCCGGTTGCCCGGCGCCGACGGAGCCCGCGGCCCCCGGGTCCTGCTGCGCGCCGTCGCCACCCCCGAGCCCGGGGGGCAGGACGCCGCGGCGGAGCCCTTCGCGGTGCCCGAGCCCCTCGTGGCGGCGGTCACCGCGTTCGCCGCCGCCCGGGGCGGGGAGGAGCCGCGCTGGGCCGGCCTGCGGGAACTGGGCCCGGTGCTCCCCGCGGAGGACACCTCGCTGCTCGTCACCGCCCAGTCCGTGGGCCTCTGGCACCGGGACCACCCCCGGTGCCCGCAGTGCGGGGAGCCCACCGAGGTGATCCGCTCCGGGTGGGCCCGGCAGTGCCGCAACGACGACTCCCTGCACTTCCCGCGCACCGACCCCGCGATCATCGTGGCCGTGAGCGACGGCCACCCCGATCCCGCGCGGGAGCGGCTGCTGCTGGGGCGCTCCGCGCTCTGGAAGGGCAACCGGTTCTCGACCCTCGCCGGGTTCGTGGAGCCGGGGGAGTCCCTGGAGCAGGCCGTGGTCCGCGAGGTCGCCGAGGAGGCCGGCCTGACCGTGGGGGACGTGCAGTACCTGGGCTCCCAGCCCTGGCCGTTCCCGCGCTCCCTGATGCTCGGCTGCCGGGCCGTGGTGCACTCGGGGGCCGCCGTCCCGGACGGTCAGGAGATCCTGGAGCTGCGCTGGTTCACGCGGGCGCAGCTGCGGGAGGCGGCGCGCACCGGGGCGGTGACCCTCCCCGGACGCGTCTCCATCGCGCACGCGCTCATCGAGCACTGGCTCGGCGAGGACCTGCCGGAGACCGCGTGGTGACCGGTGGCGAGGCGGCCACGGACGTGGAGTCGACCCTGGAGGAGCGCATCCTCGCCGGCCTGGACCCCGAGCAGCGGGAGGTCGCGACCACGCTGCGCGGACCCGTGTGCGTGCTGGCGGGCGCCGGCACGGGCAAGACCCGGGCCATCACCCACCGGATCGCCTACGGCATCGCCACGGGCGTCTACACCCCGCAGAAGGTCCTGGCCCTGACCTTCACGGCCCGCGCCGCCAACGAGATGCGCAACCGGCTGCGCCGCCTCGGGGCCTCCGGGGTGCAGACCCGCACGTTCCACGCCGCCGCCCTGCGCCAGCTGCAGTACTTCTGGCCCCAGGCCGTGGGCGGGCCCCTCCCCGGGCTCGTGGAGCACAAGGCGCGGCTGATCACCGAGGCCGCGCAGAACATGCGCCTGTCCACGGACCGCGCGGCCGTGCGGGATCTCGCCGCCGAGATCGAGTGGGCCAAGGTCTCGATGCTCACCCCCGACACCTACCCGGCCCGGGCCGGGGAACGGGACATGCCGCTGAACTACGACGTGCGCACCGTCCAGCGCCTGTACCAGTCCTACGAGGAGCTCAAGACGGACCGGCACCTCATCGACTTCGAGGACGTCCTGCTGCTCACGGTGGCCGTGCTCGAGGAGGACGAGCGCGTCGCCGCGACCGTGCGGGAGCAGTACCGGCACTTCGTCGTCGACGAGTACCAGGACGTCTCCCCGCTCCAGCAGCGCCTCCTCGACGCGTGGCTCGGGGGCCGGGACGACGTCTGCGTGGTGGGCGACGCCTCCCAGACGATCTACTCCTTCACCGGTGCGACCTCCCGGCACCTGCTCGAGTTCCCGGCCCGGCACCCGAAGGCCCGGGTGATCGAGCTCGTGCGCGACTACCGCTCGACCCCGCAGGTCGTGGAGACCGCCAACCGCCTGCTCGCCGCCCGCCGGCCGGCGCGGGGGTCGACCCCCGGCGCCTGGGCCACCCCGCTGCGTCTCGTGGCGCAGCGCCCGGACGGGCCGCGCCCGTCCTGGAACGAGTACGCGGACGACGAGGCCGAGGCGGCGGGGACGGCGGCGCGCATCCAGGACCTGATCGACGACGGCGTGCCCGCGGCCGAGATCGCCGTCCTCTTCCGCACCAACGGACAGTCGCAGGCCTTCGAGACCGCGCTCGCGGAGGCGGGCATCGGCTTCCAGCTGCGCGGCACGGAACGGTTCTTCAACCGCCCGGAGGTCAAGCAGGCCGTGGTGCAGCTGCGCACCGCGGCGCGGGCGGCCGAGGCCACCGACGACCCCACGCGCCTGGTGCGCGACATCCTCTCCTCCCTGGGCTACTCCGACCGGGCACCACGGTCCACGGGTGCGGTGCGCGAGCGGTGGGAATCGCTGGCCGCGCTCGTCTCCCTCGCGGACCGGATGGCGGCGGAGGCCGCGGCCCGCGAGGAGCAGTTCGTCCTCCCCGACCTCGCCGCGGAGCTCGAGCGGCGCACGGCCCAGCAGGACGCCCCCGTGATGAACGGGGTGACCCTGGCGTCCCTGCACTCGGCCAAGGGCCTGGAGTGGGACGCCGTCTTCCTGGCGGGCCTCAGCGAGGGCCTGATGCCCATCGGCTTCGCCGAGACCGCGGACGAGATCGACGAGGAACGCCGGCTGCTCTACGTGGGCATCACGCGGGCCCGGGAGCACCTGGTGCTCTCCTGGACCCTGTCCCGCACCCCGGGAGGGCGGCCCACGCGCAGGCCCTCACGGTTCCTCGACGCCCTGCGTGAGACGGAGGGCCCCCGGCCGCCCCAGCGCGGGTCCCGCCCGCGGGGCGCCCGCGCTCACTCCTGATCGAGCCCGCACAGGCACCGGCTCCGGTCGAGCTCCGGCCAGGACACCGCGTCCGGCCACGGCGGGGCGAAGAGGGTCGCGTGCTCTGCACCGCTCCGCTCCCGGGCCGTGGGCCCCTGCCCGCGGCCGTTGCCGCTGCCCAGCGAGTCCAGGGCCACCGCGAGCACCTCGACGGCCAGCCGGGCCGCGACGGCCTCCCCGTGGGCCGGAGCCGCCCACGCCGCGAGGACGGCGGCCGGACCGCGCGGCGCCGTGCCGGGCTCCCGGCCCTCGAGCGTCGCCCGCACGCAGTCCGGGCAGGGCCGGTGCGCCCAGGGCACGGTGGGCCAGCGCAGCAGGACACCGCCGGCACGGTGCAGCGACACCAGCGGGTGCCGGGGATCGATCCCCGCCCACGAGTCCGGCTCCGCCGCTCCGGGCAGGGACCGGTCGGCCGGGGGAGCGGCAGGGTGCCCGAGGCTGTGCACCACGACGGTGCCCGGCAGCAGGGCACCGGGGAACAGCTCCGGCGCGCTGACGGGGACGCAGCGGGGATCGAGCTCGCGCAGCCTCCGGCGCAGGGCTGCCTCCCGGGGACGGCCGACGTCCGCGGGCCGGTACGCGCCGCCCCCGACGTCGGCGGCCGTCACGGGTGCGGCGTCGTTGACGTTGAGACCGAGCACGCCGCAGCGCAGCAGGCGCACGGCCAGCGCCGCCGCGAGGCCGTCCAGGCCCAGGAGCAGGACGTGCACCTCGTCCGGGCGGGGACGCTCGAGGCAGGACGGGGGCAGGACCGGGTCCTGCTGGTGGCCCCGACGGGGACCGGGGAACGGGGTGGTGGGCACGGGACGCCTTCCGGGACGCGCGGGCGGGACGCCGCCACTGTCACCCGGGCCGCGCCCGCGCCGCCCCCGGGGAGGGGCCGTCCACAGTCCACGTCCGGGGACCGTGCACACTGGCGGGCGGCGTTTCGCGGCCCGCGCCCGCGACGTGTTCAATGGCTCCATGCCCGTTCCGTCGCAGCCCGAGGTCGTCGTGCGCCGCTCCGCCCGCCGGCGCAAGACCGTGTCCGCCCACTGGAGCGAGGACACGGTGGTGCTCTCGGTCCCGCAGACGGCCACCCGGCGGGAGATCGAGCACTGGACCCGGGAGCTGGTGCCCCGGGTCGTGGAGCGCCGGCGCCGCGAGGCGGCCAAGGGCGCCGACCGGCGCTCCGGCGACCGTCTCCTGCGGCGCGCCCAGGAGCTGTCCCGGCGCCACCTCGACGGCCGCGCCCGACCCTCGGACGTGCGCTGGTCGGGGCGGCAGCACACCCGGTGGGGCTCCGCGACACCCGCCACCGGCGTCATCCGGATCTCGGCCCAGCTCCAGGAGGCTCCGGAGTGGGTCCTCGACTTCGTGCTGGTGCACGAGCTCGCGCACCTGCTCGAGGCCGACCACAGCCCCCGGTTCCGGGAGCTCGAAGCCCGCTATCCGCTCGCCGAGAAGGCCCGTGCCTTCCTCGACGGCGCGGCGTGGGCGCACCGGCAGGCGGACGGCGCCGCGGCGGATCAGCGGGAGCCGTCCCCGTCCTGAGGCCCCTCGCCCTCCGGACGCCCGGGATCGCCGTCCGGGCCAGGAGCACCCTCCGTGCCGGGCCCCTCGTAGCCGCCCGAGAGCAGCCGCTGGAGGGCGGCGTCGACCTCGTCCTCGGACGCGGTGAGCAGCCCGCGGCGCTCGGTGAAGCCCGCGGGGTCGTCCAGGTCCTGGTCGGTGGGCAGCAGCTCCGCGGCGTCCCACAGGCCGTCCCGGTCCTGCACGCCGCGGCGCTCGCCGACGTACTGCCAGAACTGCGCGGCCTCGCGCAGCCGGCGCGGGCGCAGCTCCAGCCCCACGAGGGAGCCGAACGCGTGCTCGGCGGGTCCCCCCGAGGCGCGGCGCCGCCGGACGGTCTCGGACAGGGCCTCCGCGGAGGGCAGGTTGGCGGTCGAGGCGACGGTGACCACGTGCACCCAGCCCTCCACGAGGGCCAGCACCGTCTCGAGCCGCTTGAGCGTGACCTCCTGGTCCGGGGTCTGCTGCGGGGCGAAGATCCCGGAGGACAGGGCCTCCTGCATGCTCGAGGGGTCCATCGGATCGATGTCCCGCGCGGCCTCCTCGATGCGGGCCATGTCGATGTGGATCCCCGCGGAGAAGCGCTTGACGAGGTCCAGGATGTGCTGGCGCAGCCAAGGGTTCGCCGCGAACAGGCGGACGTGGGCGGCCTCGCGCACGGCGACGTACAGCATGATCTCCTGCGCCGGGATGTCCAGGCCCTCGCCGAAGCCCTTGATGCTGGCGGGCAGCAGTCCCGACCGGCCCTCCGCGAGCGGCAGGCCGATGTCGGTGGAGCACAGCACCTCGCGGGACAGGCCGCCGATGGCCTGACCCAGCTGGATCCCGAACAGCATCCCGCCCGCGCCGGCGAGCATGCCCGAGGCCCCGCCCATCATGGCGGACAGCTCGGGGGGCAGCTGCTGGGTGAGGGCGTCCGTAAGGGCCTTCGTCACGGACTCCGCGACCGGGCCCGTCATGTCCTTCCAGGTCTCCTGGGTGGCCTCGATCCACTCCGCGCGGGACCACGCCTGGGGCCGGACCGAGGTCTGGCCGAACTCGGTGTGGTCGGCCAGCCACAGCTCGGCGAGGCGCATCGCGTCCTCGACCGCGCCGCGCTGGGCGGGGGTCACCGACGGGTCCCCGCCGTCGGCGGCGATCCGCCGGGCGTGGTCGTGGGCGAGCTTCCAGTTGACCGGCCCCTCGGACGCCCCGGCGCCCATCATGGACTGGATCTGCTGGAACATCATGGACATCGCCTGGGGATCCACCGGCATGCCCGCCCGCTGGAGGTCCTCGGGGCTCATCCCGCTCTGCCCCATGAGTCGCTCGAGCATCTCCTGGAAGGGGTCCTTGGGGCCGTCGCCGGAGTCGTCCCCGGGGTTGTTCCCGGTACGGTCGTTGGGAGGCTGAGGAGTCATGGGTCCACCGTTCTTCGGTCGGGTCGGGGGATCGGGCGGCACGGGCGCGCCCGACGTCTCTGCTCCCAGCGTAGCGAGCACCGGACGGGGCCGACCATGAGCCAACTCCCAGTTCGCTGGAAGCTCAGGGCAGGGTCCCGCGCGATAAGGTGGATCGTCCGGACCGGACGGCCTCACGGCCTCCGGTCCCACCGACGACGACCGCCGAGGACCGCCCGTGACCGCACCCCCCCGCCCGCGCCGTGCCCTGCGCCGCCGCGACCTCGAGTCATGGGCGCTGCTGGGGTCCGTCGGGCTGCTGCTGGCCGGGACGGTGCTGCCCGCGCCGTTCGTGATCGAGGCGCCCGGGCCCACGTTCAACACGGTGGGGGAGCACGACGGCCGGCAGCTGCTGGGGGTCTCCGGCGCCCCGACCTATCCGAGCGAGTCCGTCCTGGACCTGACCACGGTCTACGTCACCGGGGGGCCCGACAAGAACGTCAACGTGCTCACCGTCCTCGGGTCCTGGCTCGACCCGTCCGCCTCCGTCGTGCCGGCCGACGCCCTCTACCCCCGGGACCTCTCGGACGAGGAGGCCGCCGACTACAGCATGGCGGCCATGAGCACCTCGCAGGAGGACTCGATCGCCGCCGCCCTGACGCACCTGGGCAAGGACTTCAGCACACGGCTCTCGGTGCAGGGCACCGTCCCGGACGGCCCCGCGGAGGGGGTGCTCGAGCACGGCGACGTCCTGCGCGGTGTGGACGGGGAGCCCGTCTCCTCGCTGCCGTCCCTCAAGTCGGCCCTCGACGCGGCGGGGGAGCGGGGCGTCACCCTGCGGGTCGAGCGCTCCGGGACCCCGCGCGACGTCGAGGTGGACACCGTGCGCGACGAGGAGTCGGGGAACTGGCAGCTCGGCGTGTACCTCGTGCCCGCCTACGACTTCCCGATCGACGTGTCCTTCGAGCTCGACGAGGTCGGCGGGCCGAGCGCGGGACTGATGTTCGCCCTGGGCATCGTCGACGAGCTGACCCCGGGCTCGATCGCCGGGGACCGGCACGTGGCCGGGACCGGCACCATCACCCCGGAGGGGGAGGTGGGGCCCATCGGCGGCATCCGGCAGAAGCTCGAGGGCGCCGCGGCGGCCGGGGCGGAGGTCTTCCTCGCCCCGGAGGGCAACTGCGCCGAGGTGGAGGGGCACGTCCCCGAGGGGCTGACGGTGGTGTCCGTGCGCACCCTCGACGACGCCGCGGCCGCGGCCGAGGCGGTCGGGGCCGGCCGGGACCTCTCGGCGCTGCCGGCGTGCGCCCCCCGATGACGACCGCCGCGTGCACGATTGCACCCCCGAGAAGCCCGCGGGCAGAATGGACGGGGTGCCCCGGCGACCCGCCGGGGGCCCTCCTCCCCGACGCACACCGCACCCCACGACTCCACGCACCACACCTGACGAACGACGCCGATTGCAGAGGTAACCAGTGACCGCCGGACCAACAGCCCCCCGACCACCGAGGCAGCAGCCAGCAGGACAGCGGCGGAAACGGGGTGCGCTGTGGCCGACGGTCGTGGTCGTCCTGGTGCTCGTGGCCGCCTTCGTGGGACTGACGCAGCTCTACACGGACGTCCTGTGGTACGACCAGCTCGGCTACCTCAGCGTGTTCGTCACGGAGAACGTCACGAAGATCATCATCTTCGTGGTCGCCGCCGTGCTCGTGGCGGTGCTGATGTTCGCCAGCCTCTTCCTCGCCTACCGGAACCGGCCGATCACGGCCGAGTCCATCGTGGACGACAACCTGCGCCGCTACCAGGAGGCCCTGGAACCGGTCCGCAAGATCGTCATGGTGGTCGTTCCCGTGCTCTTCGGGCTCTTCGCGGCGAGCACGGCGATGACCCAGTGGGACACGGTCCTGCTGTTCCTCAATCAGGAGCCGTTCGGCCAGGAGGACCCGCAGTTCGGTCTCGACCTCGGCTTCTACGTCTTCACCCTCCCGTTCCTGCGCTTCCTCATCGGCTTCCTCGTCTCGGCGATCCTGCTGGCCGGTGTGGCGGGGATCCTGATGCACTACGTGTACGGCGGCATCCGGATCACCGAGCGGGGGCTCAGCACCACCCGGGCGTCGCGCGTCCACCTGGGGGTGCTGGCCGCGCTGTTCCTGCTGCTCCAGGCCGCGAACTTCTGGCTGGACCGGTACTCCACGCTGCAGTCCTCGTCCGGGTCGTGGACGGGAGCCCTGTACACCGACGTCAACGCCGTGATCCCCACCAAGGCGATCCTCGCGGTGGCCGCCCTGATCGTGGCGATCCTCTTCGTCGTGGCGTCCTTCATCGGCCGCTGGCGGCTGCCGCTCATCGGCACGGCGATGCTGCTCGTGGTCGCCGTGGTGGCCGGCGGGATCTACCCGTGGGGCGTCCAGCGCTTCCAGGTCACCCCGACGGAGCAGGCGCTGGAGAACGAGTACATCCAGCGCAACATCGAGCTCACCCGGATGGCCTACGAGCTGGACGAGACCGAGGTGATGTCCTACGACGCCACGACCGAGACCGAGCCGGGCGCACTGCGCCAGGACACCGAGACGACGTCGAACATCCGCCTGCTGGACCCCA
This sequence comes from Kocuria rhizosphaericola, assembly GCF_044462205.1. NCBI lineage: Bacteria > Bacillati > Actinomycetota > Actinomycetes > Micrococcales > Micrococcaceae > Kocuria > Kocuria rhizosphaericola. The sequence goes on from NZ_JBISWK010000170.1 coordinate 41,074, forward strand.
ACGTGGTCTCCGCCGCGTTCTCCCAGCTCCAGCAGTTCCGGCCCTACTACCAGTTCCCGGACACCCTCAACGTCGACCGCTACGAGATCGACGGCGAAGTGCAGGACACCGTGATCGCCGCGCGTGAGCTCAACCCGGAGCAGAACCAGGGCTGGTACAACCAGCACGTGGTCTACACCCACGGCTACGGTGTGGTCGCGGCCTACGGCAGCCGGGTCGAGGCGGACGGGAAGCCGCAGTTCATGCAGGCCGGCATCCCCTCCGACGGCGTGATCTCGGACGACTACGAGCCGCGCATCTACTTCGGCGAGAACTCGCCGAACTACTCGATCGTCGGCGGCGGCGAGGGGGACGAGCCGCTCGAGCTCGACCGCCCGCAGACGGCGGGCGACGAGGCCGGCGATGCCAAGACGACGTTCGCCGGCAACGGCGGACCCAGCATCGGCAACTTCTTCAACCGCCTGGCCTACTCGATCAAGTTCCAGTCCTCGGACCTGCTGCTCTCGGACGCCGTGCGCCCGGAGTCCCAGATCCTCTACGACCGGGACCCGCGCGAGCGCATCGAGAAGGTCGCCCCGTACCTGACGGTCGACGGCGCCCCGTACCCGGCCATCATCGACGGCCAGGTCCAGTGGATCGTGGACGCCTACACCACCTCGGACGCCTACCCGTACTCGACCCCCGCGGTGCTGCAGGAGGCGACCCAGGACACGCAGACCGCCCAGGGCGCCGCCGCGACCCTGCCGCCGGAGCGGGTCAACTACATCCGCAACTCGGTCAAGGCCACGGTGAACGCCTACGACGGTTCCGTGTCCCTCTACGCGTGGGACGAAGAGGACCCGGTGCTGAAGGCGTGGCAGAACGTCTTCCCGGACACGCTCCGGCCCTACTCGGAGATGTCCTCCGAGCTCATGGCGCACGTTCGGTACCCGCAGGACATGTTCAAGGTCCAGCGGGAGCTGCTCAACGAGTACCACGTCACGGAGGCGAACGACTTCTACAGCGAGAACGACGTGTGGTCCGTGCCCAACGACCCGACCCAGGACACCGACGTCGCCCTGCCCCCGTACTACCTCTCGATGCGCATGCCCGGCGAGGACGAGGCCAACTTCTCCCTCACCACGTCGTTCATCCCGCAGCAGTCCGAAACGGGCAACACCCGCAACGTGATGTACGGCTACCTCTCGGCCAACTCCGACGCCGGCACCGGCGAGGACGGGGTGAAGAGCGACGAGTACGGCACGCTGCGCCTGCTCGAGCTGCCGCGGTCCTCCGTGGTGCCCGGTCCCGGCCAGGCCCAGAACCTGTTCAACTCGGACACGGACGTCTCGACGGAGCTGAACCTGCTCCGGCAGGGCGCGTCCGAGGTGATCAACGGCAACCTGCTCACCCTGCCCGCGGGCGGCGGGATGCTCTACGTCCAGCCCGTCTACGTCCAGTCCTCGGGCGACGCCGCGTACCCGACCCTGCGCCGCGTGCTCGTCGGCTTCGGTGAGGAGGTGGGCTTCGCGCCCACCCTGGAGGAGGCGCTCGACGAGGTCTTCGGCGGCGACTCCGGGGCTCAGACCTCGGCCGGTGCGGGCGTCGAGGACGCCGAGGCCGGCACTCCGGACGCAGCCGGCGAGGACGGTGCGGACGCTCCGGCCGGCGGCGGCAGCCTCGAGGACGCCCTCAGCGACGCCAACCAGGCGGTGCAGGAGTCCCAGCAGGCGCTGCAGGACGGCGACTGGAACTCCTACGGGGAGGCCCAGGACCGGCTGCAGGACGCCATCGAGCGGGCGCTCGAGGCGGAGGGCGTTATTACCCCGGAGACCGAGGGCGCCCTGGCCCCCGAGGAACCGGCCGAGCAGCCCGCCGGGTAGCCGATTTGCGGGTCCACCCCGCGGCACGTATAGTCATACATGTCGCCGCGGGGTGGAGCAGTTCGGTAGCTCGCTGGGCTCATAACCCAGAGGTCGCAAGTTCAAATCTTGCCCCCGCAACTTCCAGAAGGCCTCCGGACCATCACGGTCCGGGGGCCTTCGTCGTGCACCGGGTCCGTCCGGGCAGACGGAAGGCCCCACGGCCGCGGCCGTGGGGCCTTCCCCGGTTCCCGGTGAGGGGATTCCGTCAGACCTCTTCGGAGGAGACGATGCGCTCGGCGTTCCTGGACTTCAGGGCCGCGAGGCGGGCCTCGATCTCGCTCTGCTGGCCGAGGGACTCGAGGGACTCGAACTGCGCGTCCAGGGAGGACGCGGCGAGCTCCTGCTGGCCCAGGACGCGGGCCTCCTCGCGGCGGATCTTGTCCTCGAACCGGGACACCTCGCTCGTCGGGTCGAGCACGTCGAAGGCCTTCAGCGCGTCCTGGACCTGCGCCTGCGCCTGCGCGGTCTTCTGCCGGGCGTTGAGCTCGTCCCGCTTGTTGGACAGCTCCTGGAGCTTGCCCCGCATCTTGTTGAGCCCGTCCTTGAGCTTCTCCACGACCTCGGTCTGGGACTGGATCTGCGGCTCGGCGCCGCGGGCCTCCGTCTCGTACTGGATCTGGCGCTGGAGGGCGACCTTGGCGAGGTTGTCGAACTTCTGGGCCTCGGAGGCCTTGCCGGCGCCGCTGTACTCCTCGGCCTTGTTCGAGGCGGCCAGGGCCTTGTTGCCCCACTCCTGGGCCTCGCGCACGTCCTCCGCGTGGTCCTGCTCGAGCAACCGCAGGCTGCCGATGGTCTGCGCGACGGCCGCCTCGGCCTCGCGGATGTTCTCGGTGTAGTCGCGCACCATCTGGTCCAGCATGAGCTGCGGGTCCTCGGCGGCGTCGATCATGGCGTTGATGTTGGCCTTCGCGAGCTGGGCGATGCGGCCGAAGATGGACTGCTTGATCATGGTTCCTTCTCTCCTCTGGTGCGTCCCGGGAGGGCCTCCCGGGATCGTGGGCCGGACAGGGATCGTGGGGTGGACAAGGTGGGGGAGGGGCGGGTGCCTGGGCCGTCCCGGCGCGGCGGGCGCCCGGCGAGCGGGATCAGAAGCTGCCCCCGATGCCGCCGCCGAAGCCTCCTCCTCCGCCGAAGCCCCCGCCGAAGCTGCCGCCGAAGCCGCCGCCTCCGCCGCCGAAGCCGCCGCCGCCGCCGAAGCCGCCGCCGCCGTTGAGGATCGAGCCGAGGAGGATGCCGCCCAGCATCGCGCCGCCCAGGCCGCTGTTGGAGCGGCCCCGGTGGCCGCCCATGCCCACGGGCGTGCCGAAGCCGCCGTAGGAGAAGGAGTCGACGTCCTGCTGGGCGATGTACTGGGCCTCGCCGGCGAGCCGGACGGCCTCGTTGGCGTAGGTCAGCGCCTCGGAGGGGTCCGACTTCCGGGACTGCTGGGCGGACTCGAGGTAGCGCTCGGCCTCCGCCAGGCGGGTGCGCGCCTCCGGGCCGACACCGCCGCGGCGGGCCCAGATGTACTCGCTCGCCGAGCTCAGCTGGGCCTGCGCGGAGACGAGGGTGTGGGCGAGGGTCTCGCGCGCGGAGCGGTCCCGGTCGTTCTGGGAGCGCACCGACGCGAGTCCCTTGTCGAGCTCGTCCTTGGCCACCGCCAGGCGCCGGCTCAGGCCGAGCGGATCGATCCGGCCCGCGCCCATCTGCTCCTCGACGGTCCCCAGGACGGCGCTGACCCCGGCGACCGCTCCCGCGAGCTCCGGGTTGGAGCCGCGGCGGACGAGGGCGTCCGCCTCGGCGACGTCCCGCTGGGCGATGGTCACGGCGTCCTTGAGGGACTCCTCGGCGTGGGCGAGCTCGGTGGCCGCGTGCTCCACGGCGTCGAGCAGACCGCCGGCCTGCCCCACGCCCTCCTCGGCGGCGCGGATGTCCAGCACGGCGTCGCTCGTGCGCCCCGCCGCGAGGTCGGTGCGGGCCTCCTCCACGGCGGTGTCCACGAAGTCGAGCCGGTCCCGGGCCTGGTCGATGTTGTCCTTGACGGGGGCGAGGGCGGTCTCGTTGTAGTGGGCGGTGAGCTCCCGCAGCCGGGCGTCGGCCGTGGCGAAGCGGGGGCGCACGGCCTCGGCCTGGCGCTGGACGTCCTCGAGGGCCTGCGGGGCGCGGGACTCCAGCCGGCGCAGCGCGCTGAAGGCCTCCTGGTGCTCCTGCAGCGGGCGCTGGGCGTCCTGGGAGCGGGCGATGATCTCCCCGAGCCACGCCCGCTGCTGCTCCTCGGTGTCGGGGATGTGGTCCTCGAGCTGCTGCTGGCGCGCGAACGAGGCCTGCATGTGCTTCTTGGCGTCCTGGATGGCGCGGCGGAACGGCTCGACCTGCTCGTCCCCGTACTGCAGCTGCGCGAAGGCCAGCTCCTGCTCGGAGTGCTGGATGGCGTTGTCGGTGGCCACGAGCAGCTCCCCGGCCCGCTTGCGCAGCTCCGGCACCGGGACGTCCTGGTGGGGGCCGCCGGGGCCCTGCGGACCGCCCCGGCCGCCCGGGACGCCCTGCGGGGCGGACTGCTGCTGCCGCCGCTTCTTGTTGCGGGAGGCCATGCCGTACACGGCGAGCCCGCCCAGGCCGAGCGCCCCGAGGCCGAGCAGGCCGAATCCCGCGCCGCCCCCGTCGGCGCTGTCCGCGGTCCCGGCGGCGGGCGCGCCGGAGAGCTCGGCCTCGATGCCCTCGACCGCGCCCTGGACCGCGCCGTCCCAGTCGTCGGCCGCGAGCGCCGGCGTGATGTACTGCCGGTTGATGCGCTCCTGCTGCTCGGTGCTCAGGGGCCCGGTCGAGTACGCGGAGAACCGCTGCTGCCGGTCCTCCGTGGCGACGACCAGCACCGCGTCCGAGCTGCCGAGATCGTTGACCTCGGCGAACTCCTGCAGCCACGCGTCGGGGTCCGACGGGTCGGTGAAGGAGTCGACGAAGACTGCCGTCAGGGTGATGCCCTCCTGGGTGGCGAGTTCGCGCACGTCCGCGGCCAGCGCCGAGGGGTCCTCCAGGACCCCGGCCTCGTCGACGATCCGCTCGCCCGGGGGCACGTCCACGGGTGGCTGGGCGACAGCCGCTCCCGCGGGAACGAGCAGGGCGAGCGTCAGACCGCAGCCGGCGACGGTCCGGCGGGCAATGGGGCGCCAGTGCATGATCTCCCTCACGTGGTCGGTGCTCCCGATTCTAGGACGGGGGTGCCACGGCGTGGCGATCGGCACCGGACCTACGCGCAGGGCGAAATCGCAAGGCGGCTGATGACCTGCCGGGGGGCATCCGGCGGATCCACGGCGTGCGTCCGGGTGGCGTCCGGGGCGCGGCCAGGACTCTCAGCGTCGTCTCAGTGCGGGTGTGGATACTTGGGGACAGAGCCGCCCGCGCCGCCCTGCACCACCGGGGCCGACCGGGCCTGTCCGTTCCCAGGAGGAGACCTCATGTCCGAGCCCCGCGACCCCCGTTCCGGTGCCGACCCGCAGCTCACGCAGCCCCTGCCCGCGGTCACCGGCCGTCCCGCCCACGACCCGTGGGCGTCCGGCGGCGAGCAGGACGTGCGCCCGGTCTACGGGGCGCGGCCGGGCGCCGGGCAGGACGCCGGAGCCTTCCACGGCGCGTGGCAGGGCGTCGGGGACCCCTCCGCCCGGCACCCGTGGGGCAACGGTGCCGGCAACGGCGCCGGGAACGGCGCCGGGGGCCGCCGGGAGCCGCGGCGCTTCTCGGGGAGCTCCCTCCTCACGGGCATGGTCCTGGCCGCACTGGTCGGTGCGGGGGCGGCCGTGGGGACGGACACCCTGCTGGACGGCGGTGGCCCGGCACCCGCCGCGGGCGGGTCGACGACCAGCTCGATCATCGTCAACGACCAGGACGAGGTGAACGCGGTCACGGCGGCGGCCGTGAAGGCGTCCCCGTCCGTGGTGACGATCTCCGCGTCCGGCGGGGGCCAGAACGGCTCCGGGTCGGGGGTGGTCATCGACGAGGTGGGGCACATCCTCACCAACACGCACGTGGTGACCCTCGACGGCACCACGAGCAGCCCCTCCCTCGAGGTGCAGCTCGACGACGGCCGGGTGCTCCCGGCCGAGGTGGTCGGCACCGACCCGCTGTCCGACCTCGCGGTCCTGAAGGTCGACGCCCCGGGGCTGACACCGGCGACCCTGGGCTCCCTGGACGAGGTGAACGTCGGCGACACGGCCATCGCCATCGGCGCCCCGCTGGGCCTCGCGGGCACGGTGACCGACGGGATCGTCTCCACCCTCAACCGCACCATCACGGTGGCCTCCTCCGCCGCCCCGAGCACGCCGTCGGAGGGCGAGAGCGAACAGCGGGGCAACGACTTCTTCTTCAACCTCCCCGACGAGGACGGCGGCCCCGGCGGCCGCTCGCAGGGCTCCTCGCCGTCGGTGTACCTCAACGTGATCCAGACCGACGCCGCCATCAACCCCGGCAACTCGGGCGGGCCGCTGATCGACACGGACGGCGAGGTGATCGGGATCAACGTGGCCATCGCCTCCGCCGGCTCCGGCACGGAGGCCGGCAACATCGGCGTGGGCTTCTCGATCCCGGTCGACACCGCGAAGCGGGTGGCCGAGGAGATCATCAACAACGGCCGGGCCACGCACGGCTACCTCGGCACGAGCGTGAGCGCCGCTCCGGGCGCGGACGGCCGGAGCCAGGCCTTCTCCGACGGCGCCGCGGTGCAGCAGGTGGTGCCCGGCTCACCGGCCGACGACGCCGGGCTGGAGGTGGACGACGTCATCACGGAGTTCAACGGCCACCGCATCCAGGACGCGAACTCCCTGACGGCGGCCGTGCGCGAACTGCCCGCCGGGGGCACCGGGACGATGACGTTCGTGCGGGACGGCAAGGAGCGCACCGTCGAGGTCACGGTCGGCGACGCCGACGAGCAGTAGCGAGCGCCCGGGCGGCGGTTCCCGTCCGGGCGCTCAGCGCCCGGCGCCCGCGAAGCCCAGCTGGCGCCAGGCCTCGTAGACGGCGATGGACGCCGAGTTCGCCAGGTTCAGCGAGCGGCGGGCCGGCAGCATGGGGATGCGGACCCGCGCGGTGACGTGCGGGTCCGCCTTCACCGCCGCGGGCAGGCCCACCGACTCGGGTCCGAACAAGAGCACGTCCCCGGGGCGGTAGGCCACGTCCGTGTGCCCGATCTCGCCGTCGGTGGTGAACGCCCAGACCCGTTCCGGTGCCAGGGCGGCCCAGGCCGCGTCCAGGTCCGGGTGGACGGTCAGCACCGCGAGGTCGTGGTAGTCGAGGCCGGCCCGGCGCAGGTGCGCGGAGCCGAAGTCGAAGCCCAGCGGCTCCACGAGGTGCAGCTCGGCCCCGGTGACCGCGGCGAGACGGATGGCGTTGCCGGTGTTGCCCGGGATCTCGGGGGTGTGGAAGAGGATGCGGAGCATGACCGCCAGTCTACGGACGCCGGGCGCGCGCCCAGGCCGGGCCCCTAGACTGGCGGGCGTGCTGCACGAGCCCGTCTACCTCGACCACGCCGCCACCGCGCCCCTCCGCCCGTCCGCGCTCGCCGCGGTCGCCGAGCAGCTGGCGCGCGGCGGCAACCCGTCCTCGCTGCATCGGCCCGGCCGCGCGGCGCGCGCCGTCGTGGAGCAGGCCCGCGACGAGGTCGCGGCGGCGCTGGGCGCGGACCCCGTCGAGGTGGTCTTCACCTCCGGGGGCACCGAGGCCGACAACCTGGCCGTCCAGGGCCTGTACCGGCACCGGCGCGGGCGGGACCCCCGCCGCCGGCGCGTCCTCGCCTCGGCGGTCGAGCACGCCGCGGTCGCGGACACCGTCGAGTGGCTGGCCGCCCACGAGGGCGCCGAGGCCGTCTGGCTGCCCGTCGACGCGGCGGGCCGGGTGGACCCGGCCGCGGTGCGGGAGGAACTGGCCCGGGACCCCGGCTCCACCGCGCTGCTGACCGTCATGTGGGCGAACAACGAGGTGGGCACCGTCCAACCCGTCGCCGAGCTCGCCGCGCTCGCGGAGGAGTTCGGGGTCCCCTTCCACTGCGACGCCGTGCAGGCCTTCGGCTCCCTGCCCGTCGACGCGCACCTGCCCGGGCTCACCACCCTCGCCGTCTCGGCCCACAAGCTGGGAGGTCCCGTGGGCGCCGGGGCCCTGGTGGCCGGGCGCACCGTGGGGCTGGCGCCCGTCCAGCACGGCGGCGGCCAGGAGCGCACGGTGCGCTCGGGCACCCTCGACGCCGCCGCGCTCGCCGGGTTCGGCGTGGCGGCCCGGGAGGCCGCCGCGGAGCGGGAGGCCGAGGCGGAGCGGCTCGCCGGGCTGCGCGACCGGCTGGTGGAGGGCGTGCGCCGGATCGTGCCGGACGCCGTCCTGCGGGGACCGGAGGACCGGGAGCACGCGGGCACCCGGCTGCCCGGCAACGCCCACTTCACCTTCCCCGGGTGCGAGGGGGACTCCCTGCTGTTCCTGCTGGACGGGGCCGGGATCGCCTCCTCCACCGGCTCGGCCTGCCACGCCGGGGTGCCCCGCGCGTCCTCCGTGCTGCTGGCCATGGGCCTGGACGAGGCCACCGCGCGCGGCGCGCAGCGCTTCAGCCTGGGCCGCACCAGCACCGGTGCCGACGTCGACGCCCTCCTCGCCGCGCTGCCGGAGGTCCACCGGCGCGCGCTGCGCGCCGGGCTCTCCGGGGCGGCGCCGGCCTGAGCCCCGACGCGCCCGGGCCGGCCGGCGGCGCCCTGACGCACCGGGGAATACCGGCCCGCCGCGCCCCGTTGACGACACGGACCACGAACCCCCGACCCCTGGAGACGATCTCACCGTGCGAGTACTGGCAGCCATGAGCGGCGGCGTCGACTCGGCCGTGGCGGCGGCCCGCGCCGTCGACGCCGGCCACGACGTGACGGGCGTCCACCTCGCGCTCTCGCGCACTCCCGGCACCCTGCGCACCGGCTCCCGGGGCTGCTGCACGATCGAGGACTCCCGGGACGCGTGGCGCGCCGCCGACGTCCTCGGCATCCCGTACTACGTGTGGGACTTCTCCGAGCGGTTCCAGGCCGACGTCGTCGACGACTTCGTGGCCGAGTACGCGGCCGGGCGCACCCCCAACCCGTGCCTGCGCTGCAACGAGAAGATCAAGTTCGCCGCCCTGCTCGAGAAGGCCCTCGCCCTGGGCTTCGACGCCGTGTGCACCGGCCACTACGCCAAGGTCGTCGAGGACCCCGACGGCCGGCGGGAGCTGCACCGGGCCGCGGACTGGGCCAAGGACCAGTCCTACGTCCTCGGCGTGCTCACGGCCGAGCAGCTCGAGCACGTGCTGCTCCCGCTGGCCGAGACCCCGTCCAAGGCCGAGGTGCGGGCCGAGGCGGCCCGCCGCGGGCTCTCGGTGGCGAGCAAGCCCGACTCCCACGACATCTGCTTCATCCCCGACGGCGACACCCGCGGCTGGCTCGCGGAGCGCATCGAGATGACCGAGGGGGAGATCAAGGACGTCGAGGGCAACGTGGTCGGCACCCACCCCGGGGCCAACGCGTTCACCGTGGGTCAGCGCAAGGGCCTGCGGATCGGCACCCCGGCCCCCGACGGCAAGCCGCGCTTCGTCCTGGAGATCCGGCCGAGGACCAACGAGGTCGTCGTGGGCCCGCAGGCGATGCTCGCCGTCGACGAGCTGCGCGGGATCCGCCCCTCCTGGGCCGGGGCGCCCGTGCCCGAGGCGGCACCGCTCCTGCGGCCCGGGGCCGCGACCGGGACGGCGTCGGCCCCGTTCCCCGTCCTCGCCCAGGTCCGGGCGCACGGGGACCCCGTCCCCGCCCGGGCCCGCCTCGAGCTCGTCGAGGGGCCCGGCGGCGACCCGGTCCCCGAGCTCGTGGTCCGCCTCGAGGAGCCGATGCGCGGCGTGGCCCCCGGCCAGTCGGTCGTGCTCTACCAGGGCACCCGCGTCCTCGGCCAGGCCACGGTCGACCGCGCCCACTCCCTGGACCGCCCCGACCTCGCCGGCCGGCGCGACCCCGCCCGATAGACTGGCCGGCATGAGCGCACCGCACCCCCACGCCTCCTCCGACGTCCGGGCCCACCAGGACTTCGACGCCGACGCGTCCTCGCTGCAGGGACAGGCCGACCCCCGCGTGCTCGCCGAGCTGCAGTCCATCCGCGGCACGATCGACAACATCGACGCGGCCCTGGTGCACCTGCTCGCCGAGCGCTTCAAGGCCACCCAGCGCGTCGGCGTCCTCAAGGCCACCCACGGCCTGCCCGCCGGGGACCCGGACCGCGAGTCGGCCCAGATCGGCCGCCTCCGGGCGCTCGCGGCCTCTGCTCAGCTCGACCCCGAGTTCGCGGAGAAGTTCCTGAACTTCATCATCAGCGAAGTCATCCGCCACCACGTGGCCCTCTCCGAGGACCACCGGCGGCAGGACGACGACCCCTCGTGACGCGCGACACCCCACCCGGTCCCCGGCGCACCGACCCCGACGTCCCCGGCGTCGTGGGCACGGCCCTCGGCGCGATGCCGGGCACGGACGTCGTCGAGTCGGTCACGCTGCTGCGGGGCGAGTTCGGCGCCCCGCACATCTCCTTCCTGCCCGTCCTGCCGGCCCGGGGTGCGGCCGCCGACCCCGTCGCCCGCACGGCCGCGGTGCTCGACGAGCTCCACGCGGACCAGCAGCCCCACGGGCTGCGCGTGTCCGGGGTACCCGGCAAGGACTCCCGGTCCGCCCGCGCCCTGCTGGCCGGGGACGTCAACGTCCTCGCCGACGTGATCGGCGCCGAGAGCGGCCCCGACGACGCGCCGGTCAAGACCCAGCTCATCGGCCCGCTCAGCCTGGCGGCCCGGCTCCACCTGCACGCGGGGGAGCGGGCGCTCAAGGACCACGGCGCCCGCCGCGACCTCGCGGATTCCCTGGCCTCCGGCGTCGCCGAGCACGTCCGGGCGGTGCGCGCCGCGGCGCCCGGCCGGGACGTCCTCGTCCAGCTGGACGAGCCCGAGCTCGCCCGGGTGCTCGCGGGCAGCCTGCCCACGATGAGCGGCTACCGGACCCTGCGCGCCGTCCCCGTGGCGGAGGCCCGGAGGTCGCTGGCGGCCGTCGTCGAGGCCTGCCGGCTGGCCGGCGCCGCCGCCGTCGCCCTGCGGCTGCCCCCCGAGGTCGATCCCCGGCTCGCCCGGGAGGCCGGGGCGGACGCCGTGCAGGTGCCGGCCCCCGCCGGTTCGGCGCACGGGTGGGAGCCGCTCGCCGCCCTCGTCGAGGACGGCCTGCAGCTGTGGCTGGGCGTCGTCCCGGTGCCCGCCGGACGGGCCGGGGACCGCGCCCTGGCCGCGGACGTGTGGTCCGTCTGGCGGGACCTCGGTCTGCCGGCCACCGCCCTCGACCAGGTGCGGATCACACCGCGCGGGGAGCTCGACGCCCTGGGTCCCGCCGAGCTGCGCGACGTCCTCGCGCGGGTCACCGGGACCGCCTCGGCGCTGGCCCGGACCGCCGCCGACGCCTGAGCCCGTGCCACCCGGCGGAGCGACACACTCCGCGCCGAGGTGCGGGGCGGGCCGCGATCGGCCACAATGCAGGTGGACCCCGGTCCACCACCACGCCCCGGAGCACACGGGGTCACGGCGATCCCCGCCCCTGCGGGTCCGCCCCACACAACCGGAGAGGCGATGAACGCGCGAATACTGGTCGTCGACGACGACGCCGCCCTGTCGGAGATGATCGGGATCGTCCTGACCGCGGAGGGCTTCGAGCCCGTCTTCTGCTACGACGGAGGCACCGCCGTGGACACCTTCCGGGCCGTGCGCCCGGACCTGCTGCTGCTCGACCTCATGCTTCCCGGCAAGGACGGCATCCAGGTCTGCCGCGAGATCCGCACGATCTCCGACGTCCCGGTCGTCATGCTCACCGCCAAGTCGGACACCGTCGACGTGGTCCGCGGACTCGAGGCCGGGGCCGACGACTACGTGCCCAAGCCGTTCAAGCCCGCCGAGCTCGTGGCCCGGGTCAAGGCCCGCCTGCGACCCGTCGAGCGCGCCGGCTCGCACGAGCTGCGGATCGGCGACCTGACCATCGACGTGAGCGGGCACAGCGTGCACCGGGGGGACCACGAGATCAGTCTCACCCCCCTCGAGTTCGACCTGCTGACCGCCCTGGCGCGCGCACCGCACCAGGTGTTCTCGCGGGAGATGCTGCTCCGCGACGTCTGGGGCTACCAGCACGCAGCCGACACGCGGCTCGTCAACGTCCACGTGCAGCGGCTGCGCTCCAAGATCGAGCGGGACCCGGAGAGCCCCGAGATCGTGGTCACCGTGCGCGGCGTCGGCTACAAGGCGGGCACGTCCGCCCGATGACCCCGCCGGACGTCGCCGCCTCCCCCCGGCGCCGTGGGCCGGCCGGCGCCGCGACCCGCCGGCTGCGGCTGGGCCGGCTCCTGCTGGCCCGCCGCTGGCGGCAGTCCCTGCAGTTCCGGGCCATCGCCGTGTCCCTGTCCCTGACGGCGCTGGCCTTCTTCGTCACGGGCAGCTTCCTCTCGCACCAGATCGCGGACCGGCTGTTCACCGAACGGCTGGACCAGGTCCTGGCCTCGGCCACCTCGGACTTCGAGCAGGTGCAGGACAGCTTCGACGCCTCGGACGCGTCCGACCGCGACGAGCTGCAGGCGCTCGTCGCCTCGACCCTCGGCGCGCTCTCGGTCGACGGCGCGGAGACGGAGCGCTGGATCCTGCTCCCGATGGACTTCACGAGCGGGCAGACCCTGATCCCCGCGCAGAGCCAGAGCCCGTGGATGACCTCGAGCACCGTGCCCGCGGAGCTCCAGGAACGGCTCGCCGAGCAGGACGGCGTGTTCTGGCAGCCCGCCTCGGTCCGGATGACGGAGAACGGGGAGGAGGCCCCCGTCATCGTCGTGGGCACCGTGGTGGACCTCTACCAGAACAGCCGCTACGGGCTCTACCTCGTCTACGACTTCTCCGAGCCGCAGCGCACCCTCGACGCGATGCACGCGGTGCTGCTGCTGTCGGTCGTCGTCCTGCTCCTGCTCGTGGGCGCGATCGTCTGGTACGTGACCCGCGAGGTCGTCCGTCCGGTCTCCAGCACCGCCCGCGTGGCCGAGCAGCTCGCCGACGGCGACCTGGGCGTGCGGATGCCCGTCAGCGGCTCGCACGAGGTGGCCCGCCTCGCCCGGTCCTTCAACCGGATGGCGGACAGCCTGCAGGAGCAGATCACCCAGCTCGAGCAGCTGTCCTCGATGCAGCAGACCTTCGTCTCGGACGTCTCCCACGAGCTGCGCACCCCGCTGACCACGGTGCGGATGGCGGCCGAGGTGCTCTTCAACGCCCGCGAGGACTTCGACCCCGTCAACCGACGCTCCGCCGAGCTGCTCTACCACCAGGTGGACCGCTTCGACTCCCTGCTGGCCGACCTGCTGGAGATCTCCCGCTTCGACGCGGGCGCCGCGCGGCTCGAGGTGGCCAACGTCGAGCTGTTCTCGGTGGTGCACGACGTCCTGGACGCCGCCGCCCCGCTCGCCGTCTCCTCCGGCTCCACGGTGCGGGTCCGCTCGGAGCTCTCCCGCTGCACCGTCCAAGGGGACCAGCGACGGATCGAGCGGATCCTGCGCAACCTCATGGTCAACGCCCTCGAGCACGGGGAGGGCCGGCCCATCGACGTCGTGGTCGGGGCCTCCGACGTGGCCGCGGCCGTGGCGGTGCGCGACCACGGCATCGGGATGACCGGGGAGGAGGCTGCCAAGGCCTTCAACCGCTTCTGGCGCGCGGACCCGGCCCGCGCCCGCACCACGGGCGGGACGGGGCTCGGCCTCGCGATCGCCACCGAGGACACGCGGCTGCACGGAGGCCGGCTCGACGTGTGGGGCGCGCCGGGGGAGGGCGCGTGCTTCCGGCTCACCCTGCCCCGGACCCGCGGGCGGCGGCTCGGGCCCGACGACGACAGCCCGCTCGGCCTGCCGCCCGACGCCGACGCCTACCCGGAGACTGCGGCGGTGACGAGGACGGGGTCCCTGGCCGTGGCGTCCGCGGCCCCGCCGGAGCAGGCGTCCCCCGCCGCGGCGGCGCAGCCGACCGACGTGGAGGAGGACCGGCCATGAGCAGGAACGGGAGACTGACCCGCACGGCCGCACTGGCCCTGGCCGCAGCCGTGGCGATCGGCGGGTGCGGGGCCATCCCCCGGACGGGACCCGTGCACCGGCACGCCGAGCCCACCCGGACCGCGGCCCAGCCCACCTACGACGTCGAGCCGGCCGGCCCCCGCGACGGGGCGACGCCGGAGCAGATCGTGCGGGGCTTCCTCGCGGCCGGGACCGGCGTGGCCGACGACTACTCGGTGGCCCGCGAGTACCTCACCCCGGAGCTCGCCGGCACCTGGCACCCGGACGCGCGCACCATCGTGCACCGCGGCGACGCCTCGCCGGTGCCCCGCCTCGAGGACAACGAGTACCGCGTGAACCTCGAGGTGGAGAGCGTGGTGGACGGCTCCGGCGTGATCGAGCGCAAGCCCGCGGGGGCCACCGAGGTGCTCGACTTCGACGTGGTCCAGGTGGACGGGCAGTGGCGGATCTCCGAGGCCCCCGACGCGACGGCGCTGACCGGGCCCGACTTCGAGGACATCTTCGAGCCCCACCACCTCTACTTCGCGGACGAGGACCTGTCCAACGTGGTGGTCGACCCCCGGTGGTTCCCGGACCGGGTGCCCGTGTCCACGTCGATCGTGCGTGCCCTGCTCGGCGGCCCCGCGCCCTACCTGCGGGGAGCCGTGACCTCGGCGTTCCCGCCGGGGACCACGCTCGCGGGCTCGGCGGTGCCCGTGCGGGAGGGCACCGCGACGGTGGAGCTGAGCGTGCCCGACTTCGACCCGGCGAACATCGAGATCAACCGCCGGATGCACGACCAGCTCTCGCTGAGCCTCAGGTCGCTCACCGCGGTGAACGACGTGGAGCTGCTCGTCGACGGGGCGCCGGTGGAGCTGGGCGCGGGGTGGACGGACACCGCGCCGGTCCAGGACGTCACCGTCCCGTCCCGCCAGGTGGGGCTGCGCGACGGCGAGCTCGTGTTCTACCAGGGCGGCCAGACCGAGGCCGTGGACGGGATCCCCCCGCTGGACGGCTACCACCCGTCCGGTCCCGCGATGGACGCCGCGGCCGAGCACTTCGCGTTCGTGGACACGGGCACGGGCTCCCTGGTGACCGTGGCCCGGGACGAGGCGCCCGTGGAGCGCTTCAGCGGGACCGGCCTGACCCGCCCGAGCTTCGACGAGCACGGGTGGGTGTGGACCGGGGACTCCGCCGGGACCGTCCGGGCCGTGCGCACCGGCCCGAGCGCGGGGGACCCGCTCCGCGTGGAGGCCTCGTGGCTGTCGGCGCGGAGCGTGTCCTCCCTGCGGATCTCGCGCGGGGGCACGCGAGCGCTCGTCGTCACCGAGGACGACGGGGTCTCCCAGATCTGGCTGGCCGGCGTGGTGCGCGAGCCCGACGGGACGCCGCGCCGGCTCAACGAGCCGTACCGGGTGGACGCCGACGTCGACGTGGACGCGGCCCTGTGGCTCAGCGACCGGGAGTTCGTCGCGGCCCCGCTCGGCGGCACCGGGTCCGTCCGGCCCCGCGTCTACGACGTGTCGGGCCGCTTCCGCGAGCTGCCCGGTCTCGTGGGCCTCACCGGGCTGAGCGGAGGCAACGGCACGTCCTCCGTCTACGCCGTGGCCGGCGGCACCCTGCACATGCTCACCGGCAACGCCTGGGCGCCGCAGAGCGAGGACGTGCTGGACACCGCGTTCGCCGGCTGACCACCCCGCCCGGCCCCGGTCCACAGCACCGGCAGTCCGGACGGGGCGCCGCTCCGGCCCGGGCCCTCGGACCCGGACCAGGATGGGCGCATGCCCGCGACCCCGCCCTCCGCCCGCGCCCTCGACCGGGCGGCCGCACGGGTGCTCGACCGTCTGGCCGAGGCCGCCGAGGTGCTCCTGCCCGTGGAGTGCGCCGTGTGCCGTGCCCCGGGGAGCGCGCTGTGCCGTGCCTGCCGCCTCCTGCTGCGCAGGTCCTGCGCCCGTCCCTTCGAGGCGTCCTCGGCCGCGCCGCTGCTCGATCCGGCGCTGCCCGTCGTCGCCGCCGGGCGCTACGCCCACGGACTCGCCACCTGCCTGCTCGCGCTCAAGAACACCGGCCGCACCGACCTGGTTCCCGTGCTCGCCGCCTGCCTGGCCACCGCCCTGCACTCCGCCGCACCGGACTGGCCGCCCGGGCCCGTCCTGCTCGTCCCGGTGCCGACGAGCCCGGCCGCCCTGCGGCGCCGCTGGTTCGACCCCGTGCGGGTGCTGCTGGACGACTGTGCGCGCCGCGGCGTGCTCCCCGCCGGCGCGGTCGTCAGCCGCGGGCTGCGGCACCGCGCGAGCGGGACCCTGCTGCCCGGGCCGGCGCAGAAGCGGCTGGGCACCGCGGGCCGGCGGGCCCGCCCGTCCGGGAGCATGCGGTGCGCCGCGGCCCCCGGTGCCCGGTGCGTCGTCGTCGACGACGTGCTGACCACGGGCGCGACCGTCGCGGAGGCCGCCCGCGCGCTGCGGGCCGGAGGGGCCGAGGTGGTCGGTGCGGTGGTGCTCGCGGCCGTGCGTCCCCCGGCGGTTCCGCTCACCGCTGATTCGGTCCCGGCCCGGCCGGGGCCTGGTGAATATCCCGTGTGATTCAACTAACGTTGAGTCACGGGACGCAACAATCCTCCCGGGTGGGCGGCCCCATCCGCCCACGTCACCCCCGAGATTTGGAGGGCATCATGGAACTGAACGTCATGGGACGCAACGTCGCCGTACCGGAGCGGTTCAAGGAGTACGCCGCCGAGAAGGTCGTCAAGTTCGAGGAGCTGGGCGAGAAGGTCCAGCGCATTGATGTCAAGGTCACCAAGGACCACGCGCTGCCCGGCCACCAGGGCATGGGCGTGGAGATCACGGTCTCCGGCCGGGGTCCCGTCCTGCGGGCCGAGGCCCGCGGCGACGACAAGTTCGCCGCCTTCGACGAGGCGTACAGCAAGCTCCTCGAGCGCCTGCGCCGGGCGCGCGACCGGCGCAAGGTGCACCGCGGCGCCCACCGTCCCACGGCTGTTCACGAGGCCACCGGCACCCTCCCCGTGGTCCCCAGCTCCGGGCCCATCTACACCACCGCCGCGGAGCTCGCGACCGCCGAGCAGGAGGCGTTCGACCAGAGCGTGAGCCTCACCGACGCGGTCACCCCCGTCGAGATCCGGCGCAAGCGGTTCCCCGCCTCCGAGCTGAGCGTCGACGAGGCCGTCGACCACATGGAGCTCGTCGGCCACGACTTCTACCTCTTCGTCGACAAGGAGACGGGGGAGCCCTCCGCCGTCTACCGCCGCAAGGGCTGGAGCTACGGCGTGATCAGCCTCAGCGACAACGGCGAGGAGTCCGAGGAGAGCGCCCGGGCCTACCAGCCGGAGCCCGCCCGCTGACCGCGCCCCCATGACGGCGGGGCGGCCCGGCTGGGTGCCGGCCGGGTCCCGCCCCGGAAGAGCCCGGTGGTTGCGGCCACCGGGCTCGTCCGCGCCCGAGGACCGGGACCGGCTCACGTAGACTGGACAAGGTGCCGGATACCCCCCCCATCAGTCCCAGCACGGCAGTCGAACACGAGGAGCGTGTGCACGTGGCGTCATTCCTGGAGAAAGTCCTCAGGACCGGAGACAAGAAGGTCCTGACGAGGCTGCGGTCCTACACGACCGCGATCAACAGCCTCGAGGACGGGTTCCGGGAGCTCAGCGACGCGGAGCTGCGCGCCGAGACGGACGCGTTCCGCGCCAGGGTGGCCGACGGCGAGTCCCTGGACCGGCTGCTGCCCGAGGCCTTCGCCGTGGTCCGGGAGGCCGCGTCCCGCACCCTGGGCCAGCGCCACTACGACGTCCAGCTCATGGGCGGCGCCGCCCTGCACCTCGGGAACATCGCCGAGATGAAGACCGGTGAGGGCAAGACCCTCGTCGCCACGGCCCCCGCCTATCTCAACGCCCTCACCGGCAAGGGCGTCCACGTCGTCACCGTCAACGACTACCTGGCCGAGTACCAGGCCAACCTCATGGGGCGCGTCTACCGGTTCCTGGGCATGGAGACCGGCGTGGTGCTGGCCAACCAGGACCCGGCGACCCGCCGCCGGCAGTACGTCGCCGACATCACGTACGGCACGAACAACGAGTTCGGCTTCGACTACCTCCGGGACAACATGGCGTGGAGCCCCGACGAGCTCGTGCAGCGGGGCCACAACTTCGCGATCGTCGACGAGGTGGACTCCATCCTGATCGACGAGGCCCGCACCCCGCTCATCATCTCCGGGCCCGCCTCCGGGGAGGCCAACCGGTGGTACACCGAGTTCGGCCGCCTCGTGCAGCGTCTTGCCGCAGGCACCGACTACGAGGTGGACGAGAAGAAGCGCACCGTCGGCGTGCTCGAGTCCGGGATCGAGAAGGTCGAGGACTGGCTCGGCATCGACAACCTCTACGAGGCCCAGAACACGCCGCTCATCGGCTTCCTGAACAACGCGATCAAGGCCAAGGAGCTCTTCCGCGCCAACAAGGACTACGTGGTGCTCAAGGGCGAGGTGATGATCGTCGACGAGCACACCGGCCGCATCCTCGCCGGCCGCCGCTACAACGAGGGCATGCACCAGGCCATCGAGGCGAAGGAGGGCGTCGAGATCAAGGCGGAGAACCAGACGCTCGCCACGGTCACCCTGCAGAACTACTTCCGTCTCTACGAGAAGCTCTCGGGCATGACGGGAACGGCCGAGACCGAGGCCGCGGAGTTCATGAACACCTACGGGCTGGGCGTCGTGTCCATCGAGACGCACCGTCCCCTCGCCCGCATCGACCGCCCCGACCTCGTCTACAAGAACGAGGTCGCGAAGTTCGCCGCGGTCGTCAAGGACATCGAGGAGCGGCACGCCAAGGGCCAGCCGGTCCTGGTGGGCACCGTGTCGGTCGAGAAGAGCGAGTACCTCTCGAAGCTGCTCGCCCAGCGCGGCGTCCGCCACGAGGTGCTCAACGCGAAGAACCACGCCCGGGAGGCCGCGATCGTCGCGCAGGCCGGCCGCAAGGCCGCGGTGACCGTGGCCACCAACATGGCCGGCCGCGGCACCGACATCATGCTCGGCGGCAACGCCGAGTTCAACGCCGTGGACCGGATGCGGGAGAAGGGCCTGGACCCGCAGCGGGACGCGGAGGAGTACGAGCGGGTGTGGCCGGACGTGGTGGCCGCGTGCGAGGAGGAGACGAGGGCCGAGCACCAGGAGGTGGTCGCCGTCGGCGGTCTCTACGTCCTGGGCACCGAACGCCACGAGTCGCGGCGCATCGACAACCAGCTGCGCGGGCGCTCCGGGCGCCAGGGGGATCCGGGCGAGTCCCGCTTCTACCTCTCCCTCGCGGACGACCTCATGCGGCTGTTCAACGCCGGCGCCGCCCAGCGGCTCATGGCGGGGGCACCGGACGACACCGCCCTGGAGCACAAGATCGTCTCCCGCGCCATCGCCTCGGCGCAGAGCCAGGTCGAGGGGCGCAACGCCGAGCAGCGCAAGAACGTCCTCAAGTACGACGACGTCCTCAACCGTCAGCGCGAGGCCGTGTACCGCGATCGCCGCCGGGTCCTCGAGGGCGACGACCTCAAGGAGCAGATCGCCCAGTTCGTCGACGAGGTCGTCACCTCCACGGTCGAGGACCGCACGGCGGTCGGCCACCCCGAGGACTGGGACCTCGACGGCCTGTGGGAGGCCCTGCGCACGATCTACCCCGTGACCCTCACGGTCGACGAGGTCGTGGAGGAGGCCGGGGGCCGCACACGGCTCACGGCGGAGTTCCTGCGCGAGCAGATCCTCTCCGACGCCCGCCTCGTCTACGACCAGCGGGAGGAGGAGGTCGGCGCGGAGGCGATGCGCAACCTGGAGCGGCGCGTGCTGCTGTCGGTCATCGGCCGCAAGTGGCCCGAGCACCTCTACGAGATGGACTACCTCAAGGAGGGCATCGGCCTGCGCGCCATGGCCCAGCGCGACCCTCTCGTGGAGTACCAGCGCGAGGGCTACGCGATGTTCCAGGAGATGATGGGCACGATCCGCGAGGAGACGGTCTCGACGCTGTACCGGATGGAGATCCGCCGCCAGCGCGTGGGCGCCGACGGCGGCCCCGTCGACCTGCAGATCCCGCGTCAACCCAGCTTCCTGCAGTACACCGCGCCCGCCGAGACCGGTGGGACGCAGACCCGCACGGAGCCGGTCGCGGCGGGCGGCGAGGACGAGGCGGAGACCGCCGAGACGTCGCCCAACCGGGCGGGGCGCAGGGCCCGCGCCCGGGCCGCCAGCGCCGAGGCCTCCGAGAGCTGAGCAGGCCGGGGCGGGCGGCGCCGACGGATCAGCCGACCTCGAGCTGGGTGACGCTCCAGCCCCGGCCCAGGCGCTCCACGCGCATGGCCACGGCCCGGCTGCGCCGCGGTTCGACCACCACCAGGGCCACCTCGTAGGCCCCGCGGTCCACCCGGCAGACCCGGCACCTGCGCACGTGGGGATTGCGGTGCAGCTCCTGCAGCGCGGCCTTGCCCTCGAACTGCTCCTGCAGCAGCCGGAGCATCTCGGCGCGCTGCTGGAAGCGCTGGACGATCTCCGGGGTGGTCCAGCGGCTCAGCTGCGCCGCGGGCCGGCTCCCGCCGAGGACCTCCACGGCCGCCTGGCCGATGGACCGGGCCAGCGCCGTGACCCGGCCGAGCTCGTCCTCGGCGTCGTGGCCCAGCACGCGCGTGGCACCCCACGTGTACCCGCCCTGGGCCGTGGGCGGCGCCGGCCGCGAGCGGCGGACCGGTGGACCTGCTGCCGGGCGTCCGGCTGCGGGCGCGACCGGACGGGCCATCGGGTCGGAACCGGCGGCGGGTGCGTTCATGACGGGCCTCCTGGGAACGGTGCTGCGGTGTGTGGGCGAGCGGGTGCTGCAGACGCGGGGCGGTGCCGGGTCAGGGACCTCCGGCGTGGGGCACCAGGAGCCGCTGGCCCGGCAGGAGCCGGTGCGGCCCGTCCACGAGCACGTCCCGGTTCAGCTCGTACCACCGGGGCCACGCGCGGGCCACCTGCTCGTCGGAGGCCTCCGGACCCAGCTGGGCGGCCGCCAGCGACCACAGGGTGTCCCCCCGCACGACCGTGACGGCGCCGTCCACCGTGCGCTCCGCCGCCGGCGCCCCGGCCAGCGGGCCGCAGGGCGCCGCCGGGGTCACGGGGCCGCCTTCGACGTCGCC
>NZ_JBISWK010000171.1:0-12658 GCF_044462205.1 Kocuria rhizosphaericola
GGTCGGCCCCGGACCCGGACTCCGGAGCCGGCTCCGGCGCGTCCTGGCCGGGGGCCGGTGTCGCCTGCGCCGGCGCCCCGGCGTCCCAGAACGGGGAGGGCGTGTCGTCGGCGACCGCCCCCGGGGCCGCGAGGAGCTGCAGGCCCAAGGCCGTGGCCGCCGCGCGGCGGAGCAGGGCGGGGGAGCACCTCCGGCAGGCCCCGGCCAGGCGCACCCAGCGGCGGCGTCCGGCCAGCACCGCGAGCACCGCGAGGACGGCGGCGAGGATCCAGACCGCCACCACGGCGGAGCCCACCGCGGCCGCCACCAGCCCGATCAGCGCCCCGGTGTCCGAGCCCCCGGCGGTGCGGCCGTCGCCCGCGCCGGCGAGGACGGCGCCGCAGGCCGCGGTGGCCAGGCCCAGGGCAGGGACCAGGAGCACCGACCACAGCGGAGCGGCAGCGGTGCGTGCGGGTCGTGCCGTGCCGTCCATGTCGTCCTCCGGTGAATGGAGTTTGATCGCGTTTGATCTTGTTTGACATCATTTGACGTCTTGGGGCATTGTTAGCATCCGCGGAGTGCCGGTGTAAAGGGTTCCGCGGCCCGCGGTGGACATGACCTTCCTTGACCGGTCCCGGGCGGAGGCCTACGTTGAGGCGCGGCGCGACCGGACGGCCCGGACGCCGGAAGAGGAGGCCCTGCAGTGCGCTGGGAGCAGCTGTTCGCGGACATGGAGGCGCAACTGGCCTCCGTGCACCAGCTGGGCCTGGAGGAGGAGGCCGCGGAGCAGGCCCGCGCAGAGTACTCCCGGGTCGGCGTGGCGGACCGGCTGCGCCTGCGGCAGGGCGAACCCGTCCGGGCCCTGCTGGCGGGGGCTGTGCCGGTCGAGGGCCGGGTGCGCACGGTGGGCGCCGGCTGGGTCGCCCTCGAGGACCGGGGGACCGAGCACCTGGTGCCGCTGGGGGCCGTCCTGTGGTGGGAGTCCCTCGGCCGCGGGTGGGCGCCCGGTGACGACCCGGTGGCGCTGCGGCTCGGCCTGGGGCACGCGTTGCGCGCCCTCGCCCGGGCCCGGGCAGGGGTGCGGATCCGGCTCGCCGGCGGGGGCCCGCTCGGCGAGCTCGAGGGGACGGTCGACCTGGTGGGCTCGGACTTCTTCGACCTGGCCCTGCACCCCGACGACGACTACCGGAGGCGGAGCAGCGTGACCGCTCTGCGCGCCGTGCCGTTCCCGGCGCTGGTCTGCGTGTCCTCGCTCACCCCTGGGTGAGCCGGTCTCCGGCGTCGTCCCGGTGGATCAGTCCAGGGCGCCCGAGCGGACCGCCTCCGCCGTCCGCTCGTACCCCCGGGCGATGTACTCCTCCAGCTTGGCGGTCTCGACACGCCACTGGCCGCGTCCGCCCACCTGGATGGCGGGCAGCTCCCCGCTGCGCACGAGAGCCCTCGCCTGAGTCGCCGAGATGTTGAGGATCTCAGCGACGTCCGCCAAGGTCAGGAAGCGCTGCTGCGCCATCCTCCGCCTCCTTGCTCGTGGTTGCTCTCCCGTTCCAGTCTGCCACCGAACGGGCGGAGCGGTCTCCCGTCCACATGCGGCGGCGCCACCACCCGGCAGATGCGGACCGGGGGGCGGCCGGGCCGCGCACCTGTCCCCAGTTGTGCACCGACCCGTTCCCGCGGAGCACGCCCGCGGGCAGAATGTGGGCGACGAGCGCGGTCCCCACGGCCGTGCCGAGCATCGAGAGAGGCGGTCGCCGATGAGCGGCACGGTCAGGGGCACGGACGCCCCGACGGCCCGGTTCCGGAGACCGACCTGGCGGGACCCCCGGCTGCTCACCGGGCTGCTCCTCGTGCTGCTCTCCGTCGCCGGGGTGACCGCCGTGGTCACCGCCACGAACCGGACGGACCCCTATCTGGCGGCCGCCCGGGACATCGAGGTCGGGCAGTCCGTGACCGGCGAGGACGTCGTGGCCGTCGTCCGGCTCCAGGACGCGGCGGGCCTGTACGTTCCGGCGGACTCCGCCCCCGGGCCGGGCACGGTCGCCACGCAGCGGATCCCGGCCGGACAGCTGCTGCCGGGGACCGCCCTGGGCACCGCGGACCGGCTGGACCGCAAACCGGTCGCCGTCCCGGTGGAGCATCCCCTGCCCCAGGACGCCGCGGCCGGGTCGCGCGTGGACGTCTGGGTCGCCGCGCAGAAGCCCTCGGGCCGGGGCCACCAGCCGGCGCGCCTGCTGCTCCCCGCCGCCGAGATCGCCGGGGTGCAGGCGGAGGAGACCGCCCTCGGCGCGGGCCGCGGCACCGTGGTGCACGTGCTGGTCGAGGAGGACCCGATGGAGGAGCTCGTGGACGCGCTCGGCAACGACGCCCGCGTCACCCTCGTGTGGAACCCCGCGGGCGGCCGGTGATGGTCCTGCCGGTCATGGCCCTCGGGGTCTCGACATGGCCCCTCGTCGACGGCATCGAACGGCTGCACGGGCGGGTCACGGTGGTGCGCCGCTGCCTCGACCTCACGGAGCTGCTGGCCGCGGCGCGCGCCGGCCTCGGCCGGGCCGCCCTCGTCGCGGAGGGTGCCGAGGACCTCACCGCCAGCCTGCTGGAGCAGATCCGGCTCGGCGGCGCGGCGCTGCTGGTGCTGGAGGGCCACGACCACCACCGCCTCGCCGGACTGGGCGCCGTGGTCGTCCCGGAGCACGCCGCCCCCGAGGACGCCGCACGCCTCGTCGAGGAGGCCGTGGCCGCCTCGGGCGCACCGAGCGCCGTGGGCTACGCCGACGTCCTCGCGGCGGGCCGCTCGGACGTCCCGGCCGGCGCGGACGCGCAGGACGGGGAGGAGCCCGGCGGCGCGGAGCCGTCCGGCCCCCGGAGCGCCGGGCGGATCGTGGCGGTGTGGGGGCCCACGGGAGCACCGGGCCGGACCACGGCGGCCGTCAACCTCGCCGCCGAGCTCGCCCTCCTCGGGCAGGACACGGCCCTCGTCGACGCGGACACCTACGGCCCCTCGGTGGCCGCGGCCCTCGGGATGCTGGACGAGGCGGCGGGCCTGGCCCAGGCGTGCCGCCTGGCCGACCAGGGGCGGCTCGACGGCGCGGCCCTGCGCCGGACGGCCGCCGACGTCGCCGTCGCCGGGCGCACGGTCCGGGTGCTCACCGGACTGACCCGTCAGGACCGCTGGCCGGAGTTGCGCTCGAGCGCCGTCGCGGTGGTGCTCGAGCGCTCGGCGCAGGAGTTCAGCACCACGGTCGTGGACTGCGGCTTCGCGCTCGAGGCCGACGAGGAGCTCAGCGTCGACACCATGGCTCCTCGCCGGCACGCCGCGGCCCTCACGGTCCTCGAGCGCGCGGACGTGGTGGTCGCCGTGGGGGCCGCCGACACCATCGGCGTGCCGCGGCTGGTCAAGGGCCTGCCGGACGTCGCCGCGGCCGCGCCCGGAGCCCGGCTCGTCGTCGCCGTCAACAAGCTGCGCCGCTCGGCGGCGGGACGCTCCCCGGAGCTGGGGATCCGCGAGGCGTGGGCGCGGTTCGGCTCCGGCCCGGCGGTCGAGCTGTTCGTGCCGTGGGACCCGGAGACCTTCGACGAGGCGCTCCTGGCGGGGGCCGTCCTGGCGGAGACCGCGGCGGGGTCGCCCGCGCGGGCCGCGTTCCGGGCGCTGGCCGAGAAGGTGCTCGCCGGTGCCGGGGAACCGGAGGCCGGCGAGGACCTGCTCGTGCGCGGTACTAGGCTGGGCGGCAGGATCGGGGCCTGGCTGCGGCGCTGATCGCGGGGGCGCCGTCCGTGCCCTTTCCAGCTGCGACCACCGGAGGCGATGTGGCTTTCACGGAACCGCTCAGGAACACCGAGGACTTCGGGCCCGGGGACCACGAGTGGCTCCACCTGCTCGTGGGGGACTGGCAGCTCATCTCCGACCTCGCCTTCGCCGACCTGGTCCTCAGCTTCCCGGCCGACTACATCCCGGCAGCGGGCAGCGGCAACGGCCGCGGCATGCCGGCTCCCGCCAGTCCGTTCCGGGTGCTTGCCCACGTGCGGCCCGCGACGGGTCCCACGGTCTTCCACGAGGACATGGTGGGCGAGCTGCTGCCCGAGGAGCTGAGCGGACCGCTGCGGGCCGCCTGGGTCGGCCGGCGGATCGAGCGGGTGCGCCCGTCCGGGAGGGGGGTCGACTCCTCGGCTCCGGTCAGGGTGGTGCCGCTCGTGCGCCAGGGGCGGACGCTCGCCCTGCTGACCCTGCACGCCGGACGGGCCGGGGGGCAGGTGGTCTCGCGGCAGGAGATCGTCTACCGGGAGACCGCCGACGCGCTGCTGCGGATGGCCAACGAGGGCCTCTGGCCGGACTTCTCCGCCCCGACGGGTTCGCGCCGGGGCGCGCCCCGCGTGGGGGACGGGGCGATCCGGCTCGACGCCGAGGACCGCGTCAGCTACGTCTCGCCCAACGCGGAGTCGGCGCTGCGCCGGCTGGGCATCGACGGAGAGCTGCTCGGGGAGCGGCTCATGGATCTCGTGCCCCCCGTCCTGGTGCCGGGGGCGGACACGGACGAGACCCTCGCCCCCGTGCTCAGCGGGCGGACGGCGTGGCGCACCGAGGTGGAGGGCGCCCGCGTGAGCGTCAACTTCCGCTCCGTCCCGCTGCGGGACCGGTCCGGCCGGCTCGGCGCGGTGCTGCTCTGCCGGGACGTCACCGAGCTGCGCCGCCGGGACCTGGAGCTCGTGTCGAAGGACGCGACCGTCCGGGAGATCCACCACCGCGTCAAGAACAACCTGCAGACGGTCTCCGCGCTGCTGCGCCTGCAGGCCCGGCGGATGACGACGGACGAGGCGAGGCACGGGCTCGAGCAGGCCATGCGACGGGTCGCGACCATCGCGATGGTGCACGAGACCCTCTCCCAGGGGTTCTCGCAGAACGTGGACTTCGACGAGCTCATCGCCCGGCAGTTCCGGCTCGCGGCGGAGGTGGCCGCCCCCGAGCAGACGGTGCACACCCGGATGATCGGCGAGTTCGGCGAGCTGCCGACGCGGCTGGCCACCCCGTTGGCGCTCGTGATCAACGAGCTCGTGACGAACGCCGTCGAGCACGGCCTCGCCGGCCGGACCGGCACGGTGACCCTGGAGGCGTCCCGCCTGCAGGACGAGGACGGCACCGGTCAGCTGCTCGAGGTCGTGGTGAGCGACGACGGCACCGGCATGGGCGACGTCGTCATCGAGGAGTCCGGGGCCGGTGCCTTCCGGAGGGCGGGCAGCGGCGAAGGACTGGGGATGCAGATCGTCCGCACCCTCGTGGCGGGCGAGCTCGGGGGCTGGATCCGCTGGGTCCCGCGGCAGGGCGGGGGCACCGAGGTGACGGTGCGCGCCCGGCTCGACGACTGAGCCGGGGGCGGCCCGGGAAGCGGCGAGGACCGGGACCCCGTGGGGTCCCGGTCCTCGGTGGTAGCGGGGCGCTCAGGAGGCGCGGCGGGCGCGGGCGGCGCGGCGCTTGAGGGCGCGGCGCTCGTCCTCGCTCATCCCGCCCCAGACGCCGGCGTCCTGGCCGGACTCGAGGGCCCACTGGAGGCAGGTGTCCATCACCGGGCAGCTGCGGCACACGGCCTTGGCCTCCTCGATCTGGAGGAGAGCAGGTCCGGTGTTGCCCACGGGGAAGAACAGCTCGGGATCCTTCTCCAGGCATGCTGCGCGGCTACGCCAATCCATGGTCAGCGATCGCTCCTTTCAAGGGCGGGTCCGGGCGGCGCAGGGCAGAGTGATCCTGCGGCAGCGGCGTCCGGGACAAGAGAAAAGGCCCATTCGCACGGGCCTTGTGGAGAACTGTCGTCCACTTTCCCATGCCGGAGGGGTGTGGACAAGGGCTTTGGGGGCCGCGTCACACCCCGTTCGGTGAGGCGTTGCTCACAGCCGACCGGGCGCGGTCGGCTCCGGGGCCGGCGCGGCCGCCCGCGGCGACGGCCGGCGGACTAGGGTGGCGGGGGTGCGGCAGACCGCGCCCGCCGCCACCCCGGAAGGAGAACCCCATGCACGTCCCCTCCCCGGACGTCCGGCCGCGCGAGGTCGTCCTCCTGACCGGCGTGGTGCTGCTCGAGGCCCTGGTCCTCGCGGGGGCCGCGGTGCGACTGGTCTGGACCCTCCTGTTCGAGGAGCCCCTGACCGTGGGCGGGACGGTCTTCCTCACGGCGGTGTTCCTCGGTGGCGCCCTGTGGCTGCTGCGCGTCGGCCGGGGCCTCTGGCGCGGCTTCCGGTGGCCCCGCGCGGCCGCGCTCGTGGTCCAGCTCTTCCTCCTGGTGCTCGCCTACCCCCTGCTCCGCTCGGGGCAGTGGGCGCCCGGGCTCGCGACGGCCGTGCCGGCCGTCGTCGTCCTCGTCCTGCTCTTCCGCCCGGGCGTGCTCGCCTGGACGAGCCGCACCGTCCGATAGCGTGCCCGCCGGCCCGGTCCGCCGCCCGGGGCGCGCCCGCCCGGGACCGCAGGCCCGGACCAGTACAGTTGAACCGCCCGCGCCCGGCGACGTCGTGCCCGGCCCCCGTCCCCATCCGTCCCTCCCGCCGCACAGCTCCGAACAGGTGGTCCCGTGACTCCCCGCCGCATCGTCATCGTCAGCCGCATCTTCGCCCCCGAGCCGGCCGCCGCGTCCTTCCGGCTGCGGGCCCTGGCCCGTGGGCTGACCGAGGCGGGGGCGCAGGTCACGGTCCTCACCACGCGCCCGCCCGCCGGGGCCGTGATCGATCCGGAACCCTACCCGGTGCGCCGGTGGCCCGTCCTGCGGGACCGGTACGACTACGTGCGCGGCATCGTCCAGTACCTCAGCTTCGACGTCCCCGTCCTCTTCCGGCTGCTGGCCACCCGTGCCGACCTCGTGGTCAGCGAACCGCCCCCCACCACGGGGATGGCCGTGCTCGTGTCCTCGCTCCTGCGGGGCCGCCCCTACGTCTGGTACGCCCCGGACATCTGGACGACCGCCGCTGAGAAGATGGACGTCCCCGTCCCGGTGAAGCGGGCCATGCGCGTCATGGAGACCCTCGCGGCCCGGCGGGCCGCGGGCGTGCTCACCGTGTCGGAGTCCATGGGCCGCGAGCTGCAGTCCGTCACCGGCGTGGCCTGGGAGAAGGTGCTCGTGGCGGAGAACGGCATCGACACCGACGTCTTCCGCCCCGACGGGCCCGTGGCGGACCCCGGCGCCCCCTACTTCGTCTACGCCGGGTCGATGTCCGAGTGGCAGGGCGCCGACGTCTTCGTCCGGGCCATGCCACGGGTCCTCGAGGCCCACCCCGACGCCCAGCTGCGCTTCTTCGGGCGCGGCTCCGACATCGACCGGGTCCAGGAGGTCGCCGAGCGGCTCGCGCCCGGGAGCGTGCTCTTCGAGGGGCTGCGCCCCGCCGCCGAGACCGCCGAGTGGACCCGGGGCGCGGTCGCGGCCCTGGGCGCGGTGCTCCCCGGCATCGGCTACGACTTCACCAAGCCCACCAAGATCTACGCCGCCGCGGCGTGCGGGACGCCGGTCGTCTACGCCGGTGCGGGAGTCGCCGCCGAGCTCGTGGAGGACAACGGCCTGGGCGCGGCCGTCGACCACGACGCCGACGCGGTGGCCGGGGCCATGATCGCCGCCCTCGACCGGCGGCTCGACCCGGCGCGGGCCGAGGCCGACGACCGGGAGCGCCGCCGGCGCGCCGCGTGGGCGGCCGAGAACGCGTCCCTCGCGGCCTCCGGCCGCGTCGCCGCCGAGTGGCTGCTCCAGGGCTTCCCGGACTGATCAGGTACTTTGGTACGCAGCGCACGCCCGGCGCGCCCGTGCCGCCCCCCACCGGCCGGACGCCGGCCGGGCCCACCAGGACACCAACCTCAGGAGTTTGCCCGTGAACGCAGATCTCGTCGTCGTAGGCTCCGGCCTGTTCGGCCTGACCGTGGCCGAGAGGGCCGCCAACGAGCTCGGCCTCGACGTGGCCATCATCGACCGGCGCCCCCACATCGGAGGCAACGCCTACACGGAGAACGAGCCGCAGACCGGGATCGAGGTGCACCGCTACGGCGCCCACCTGTTCCACACCTCCAACGAGCGGGTCTGGGACTACGTCAACCGGTTCACCGACTTCACGGACTACGTGCACCGGGTGTACACGCGGCACCACGACGAGGTCTTCCCCATGCCGATCAACCTCGGCACGATCAACCAGTTCTTCCGGGCGGCGTACTCGCCGGCCGAGGCCCGGGCGCTGATCCAGGAGCAGGCCGGGGAGCTCGCGGGGACGGACCCGCAGAACCTCAACGACAAGGGCATCCAGCTCATCGGCCGGCCGCTCTACGAGGCGTTCATCAAGCACTACACGGGCAAGCAGTGGCAGACGGACCCCAAGGACCTGCCCGCCTCCATCATCAACCGGCTCCCCGTCCGGTACACCTACGACAACCGGTACTTCAACGACAAGTACGAGGGCCTGCCGGTGGACGGCTACACCGCGTGGCTCGAGCGCATGGCGGACCACCCCAAGATCGACGTCCGGCTGGACACCGACTTCTTCGACGAGGGGCACGACTACTCCCGCTCCGCCGTCTCCGGGCAGGTCCCGGTCGTCTACACCGGCCCTGTGGACCGGTACTTCGACTACGCCGAGGGCGACCTCTCGTGGCGGACCATCGACCTGGAGCAGGAGGTCCTGCCGATCGAGGACTTCCAGGGCGCCCCGGTGATCAACTACCCGGACCCCGACGTGTCCTTCACACGGATCCTGGAGTTCCGCCACTTCTACCCGCAGCGCGACTACACCACCGACGCCACGGTGATCATGCGCGAGTTCTCCCGCTTCGCGGAGAAGGGCGACGAGCCGTACTACCCGGTCAACACCGCGGTGGACCGCGAGAAGCTGCTGAAGTACCGCGATCTCGCCCGCGGCGAGGACAACGTCCTCTTCGGCGGCCGCCTCGGCACGTACAAGTACCTGGATATGCACATGGCCATCGGGGCCGCGCTGTCCATGGTCGACAACAAGCTCAAGCCCCACTTCACCGGCGGGGCCACCATCGAGAGCGGGGGAGTGGACGCGTGACCGCGACGACCCAGGACACCGACCGGACCGACACCGAGGGCACCACCTACCGGGTGCTGCAGGAGCTCGTCTTCCCGGCGAAGGACCGGTTCCCCACCCAGCCGCTCTACCTGGACTCCCGGGCGGACACGGGCACCGCCGTCCAGCAGGAGGACACGAAGGAGCAGCGGCCCCAGATCGTGGTCAACGTGGCCTCCGACGCCGCGGCCACCAACGGCGTGGCGATCCTCGGCCGCACGTCCGTGCGCGTGCCGGCCCGCAGCACCGTCTCCTTCGCCACGTACTTCAACGCGTTCCCGGCCAGCTACTGGCGGCACAACACCCACCTGCGCGAGGTCGTGCTGCGGGTGCGCACCACGGGCCGCGGCACGGTGAACGTGCACAGCTCGAACGCGCGCGGCGAGTCCGTGCCCGTGTCGGTGCACGAGGTCTCCGGCACCGACGGGCTGACCGAGGTCGAGCTGCCCCTGAAGGCCTTCGCCGACGGCGGGTGGTACTGGTTCGACGCCACGGCGGGGGACCAGGAGCTCGAGGTGCTGGGCGCCCAGTGGCTGGGCGACGGCACGGGCACCACGCAGGGCTCCGTGACCCTCCAGATCACCACCATGAACAAGCCCTCCTACTGCCTCACCAACGCCCGCCTCCTCGACGAGCAGCGGGATCACCTGCCGCAGGTCGCGCAGGTCGTGATCGTGGACCAGGGCAACCAGAAGGTCGTCGACGAGCCGGGCTTCGGCGAGGTCCAGGCGCGCTTCGGCGACCGCCTGCGGGTCATCGACCAGGGCAACCTGGGCGGGGCCGGCGGCTTCGCCCGCGGCATGTACGAGGCCGTCCGTGCCGACAGCACCTACGTGCTGCTCATGGACGACGACGTCGAGATCGAGCCGGAGGCGGTGCGCCGGATCAGCGTGTTCGCCGACTTCTGCAAGCGCCCCACGCTGGTCGGCGGGCACATGATCGACCTCCTCAACCCCACGAAGATCCACAACTTCGGCGAGGCCATGGACCCGTACAGCTTCCAGTACGGCCCCGCGGGGGAGGGCGTGGAGATCGGCCACGACTTCCGGCACAGCAACCTGCGCGGCACGGCCTGGATGCACCGCCGCATCGAGGTGGACTACAACGCGTGGTGGATGTGCCTGATCCCCACCCAGGTGGTCCGCGAGATCGGCCTGGCGCTGCCCGTCTTCATCAAGTGGGACGACGTCGAGTACGGTATCCGCGCCAAGGCGGCCGGCTACCGGACCGTGTCCCTGCCCGGCGTGGCCGTGTGGCACCTGGCCTGGGCCGACAAGGACGACACCATCAGCTGGCAGGCGTACTTCCACAAGCGCAACCAGCTCGTGGCCGCGTTGCTGCACTCGCCGTTCGACCGCGGCGGCGAGGTGCTCGGACGCAACGGGATCAAGGACCTGCGGCACCTGCTGTCCATGCAGTACTTCGCGGAGGAGGCCCGGGTCCTGGCCCTCCGGGACGTCCTGGCCGGGCCCGAGACCCTGCACGAGCTGCTGCCCCAGCGCATCCGCGACGTGCGCCGGATGATGACCCAGCACTCCGACGCCGTCTACGAGGCGGACCTCGACGCCTACCCGACGGTCGCGTCGGCCAAGCCGCTCCGCACCCGGCGGCTCTCCGCCCCGCACGGGCTGAAGGTGCTCACCTCCGCGACGACCGCCGTGGTTCGTCACCTCGCCGTGCGCCCGCAGGAGCAGGCCGGGCAGCACCCGCAGGTGCACCTGCCCTACCAGGACGCACGCTGGTGGCGGCTCGCCCGCTACGACAGCGCCCTGGTCTCCGCCTCGGACGGCACCGGCTACACCTGGTACAAGCGCTCGCCCCGCGAGGCCCGCGCCCTGATGGCGGAGTCCCTGCGGCTGCACGCCCAGCTGGCCCTGCGCTGGCCGGAGCTGTCCCGCCGCTACCGCGCCGCCCTGCCGGAGGTCACCTCCATGGAGGCCTGGGAGGCGACCTTCCGCGAGCACTCGGAGATCGGCGCCTGATGCCGGCGGCCACGGTCGTCCGGCGGCCGTCCCCGGGGACGGGGCTGCCGGCGGTGTTCCGCCAGCGCTACCTGCTGAAGCTGCTGGTCGACAAGGAGCTGCAGATCCGCTACCGGGGCACGGTCCTCGGGCTGCTGTGGTCCTACGTCAAGCCGGGGATCCAGTTCGTGGTCTTCTACGTGGCCCTGGGCATCTTCCTGGGCCTGGAGCGGGGGATGGAGAACTATGCCGTGTACCTGTTCTCCGGGATCATCCTGATCAACTTCTTCTCGGAGTCCTTCGGCAACGCGGCGCGCTCGATCGTGGCCAACGCGAGCCTGATCAAGAAGATCTACCTGCCCCGGCAGATGTTCCCGGTCGCGTCCGTGTGGGTCGCCGCCGTGCACCTGATGCCGCAGCTGGTGGTCATGCTCCTCGCCGCCCTGATCGTGGGCTGGTCGCCCACGTGGATCTCCCTGCTGGCCGTGCCCGCGGCACTGCTGATCGTGGGTCTGCTGGGCGCGGGGCTGGGCATGCTCTTCGGCGCGGCGAACGTGTTCTTCCGCGACGCCGAGAACTTCGTGGACCTGATCGTCATGGTCAGCACGTGGTCCGCCCCGGTGCTCTACGCGTGGACGATGGTCCGCGACGTGCTGGGCCCGGTGTGGTTCGCCGGGTTCATGCTCAACCCCCTGACCGTCGCCGTGGAGCTCTCGCACGCGGCCTTCTGGCTGCCGACCACCACCCCCGGCGCCCACGAGGTGCCGCCCCACCTGTTCTCCCTCTGGACGCCGGTGGCGCTGCTCGTGGTCACGGTCGTCATGGTCCTGGGCGACCTGATGTTCCGCCGCCTCGAGGGCCGATTCGCGCAGGAGCTGTGACGATGAGCACCGACCGCACCGCACCGCCGGCGGAGCCCGCCGTGGTCGCCCGGCACCTGGCCAAGGAGTTCTCCCTCCGCCACGCCCGCTCCCTCAAGGAGACGGTGATGTGGCTGGCGCGGGGACGGCGCCAGGACATCTCCAACCGCTTCCGCGCCCTGGAGGATCTCAGCCTCAGCATCCGGCCGGGCGAGAGCGTGGCCCTCGTGGGGCTCAACGGCTCCGGGAAGTCCACGTTCCTCAAGCTGGTCTCCGGCGTGATGAGCCCCGACGGGGGCTCGCTCGAGGTCAACGGACGCGTGGCCGGGCTGATCGAGGTGGGCGCGGGCTTCCACCCGGACCTCACCGGCCGCGACAACGTCTACCTCAACGGCGCGATCCTCGGCATGACCAAGGAGGACATCGACCGGAAGTTCGACCAGATCGTGGCGTTCTCCGAGATCGAGCAGTTCATCGACACCGAGGTGAAGTTCTACTCGTCCGGCATGTACCTGCGCCTGGCGTTCGCCGTGGCGGTGTTCACCGACCCGGACATCTTCATCATCGACGAGATCCTCTCCGTGGGCGACGAGCCCTTCCAGCGCAAGAGCCTGGGCCGGGTCAAGGAGCTCTCGGACGAGGGCAAGACGTTGCTGGTCGTCAGCCACGACTTCGACGTGGTCCGCAAGGTCTGCGACCGCGGGGTGTGGATCGAGCACGGCCGGGTCCGCAGCGACGGCCCCATCGACGAGGTGATCGAGCAGTTCCGCGCCGCGGAGAACGCCGGCTGACGCTCTCCCGCCCGGACGGACGACGGGCCGCCCA
>NZ_JBISWK010000172.1:0-21563 GCF_044462205.1 Kocuria rhizosphaericola
CAGCTCCTCCGGGAGCCGGGCGGCCCGTCGTCCGTCCCGTCGTGCGTCCCGTCGTCCGTCTCGGGGACGGTGGCCGTCGCGGGATCTCAGGGTGCGTCGCAGCCGACGACCTCGTAGAGCGCCGCCCCGCCCTCGCGCTCGGCCAGCGCGAGACCGGGGGCGGCCTGCGGGTCGACGGCGTTGATGCCCGCGTAGTCCCGGGCCTGTCGGGCCTCGGGGATGATGAACTGCGTGCCGAAGTCCAGGACCCACTCCACGTCCAGCTCCGCGGCGGCGGCGCAGGCCGGGCCGTCCGGGGTGGCGGCGCCGATCCCGGTCGCGATCGCGTGCAGGTCCGGGTCCAGCTCCCGCAGCTCGGTGGCGGGCGCCTCGACGTGGTACTGCGTCACGGGCCGGTCCGCGACCGCGTAGGCCAGGGAGCCCCCGTTCCACGGGTTGACGGCGATGACGTCCCCCGGCTCGGTGAGCTCGTCGAGGCGCTGCAGCAGCTCGTACTCGTCCTGGCTGACGATGCTCTCCGGGCCCTCCCACGCGTAGTACTGCTTGCCCCACCGGGTCGCCTGGGTCAGGGACTCGACCTGGGAGTACGGCACCGCGAGGGCCAGTACCACGACCGCCGCGACGGGAAGGGCGGCGCGGCCGGCCCGGGGCCGGCCCGCGAACGAGGCCAGGGCCTCGAGGCCGCGGGCCAGGCCCTCCACCACGTGCGCGCCGCCGAGGGCGATGAGCGGCACGGCCGTCAGCGGGAGCGTGGCCGCGAGGCGGTACGAGTCGGTGTACCACCCGCCCACGAGCCACTGCCGGGCCGGGCTCTCCTCGCCCGCGGCGGCCACGGCGTAGAGGTAGGCGAGGACCAGGTGGGCGACCACCAGCCAGCGCAGTCTCCGCCGGGCGACGGCGGCGTAGATCCCCGCCCCGGTGAGCAGCACGAGGACCCAGGGCACGTCCTCCCGGCCGTTGGCGCCGAAGAGCAGGGCCTCCCCGGCCGCCCGCGCCAGGGTGGTGGTCGGCTCCCACACGAACGACGTGGTCAGCACGTTCCACAGGAGCAGCCACGCGGTGACCGCGACCGCGGCGACCGCCACGAGCACGAGCGCGGGGCCGCGGCGCCGGGCGCCGGCGGCGGCCCGCAGGCCGAGCCACCACGCCGTGGCCGCCACGGGCACCGCGACCACGAGCAGGGCCAGGAACGCGTTGGGCTGGGAGACGAACAGCGCGCCGAGGGTGACCACCAGGCTCGCGGCCAGGCGCACCCGTCCGGCCGCGTCCGGGGTGCGCGCCGTCCGGTCCGCGGTCACCGCTGGGCCGAGCAGCCGCACGAGCAGGCCGAGGGACACGGGGGCGATCGCCAGGGCGAGGATGTTGGGGAAGAGCGGCCCCCACGCCATCAGGCCCAGCGGGAAGACGCTGAAGCCGGCGGCGGCGGTGCCCGCGAGGACGGCCGCCACCGGGGACGGCCCGACCAGGCTGCGGGCCAGGAAGATGCACGAGGCGGGCCAGACGAGCCCCGCCACCGCGAGCAGGGTCAGGTTGTGGGCGACGAACACGCTGTCGCCGGTGAGGGGCACCACGAGGGACGCCAGCTGGTGCCACGCCGCGGGGTACAGGGCGATCGCGCTGTCCGGGCTCACCATCCGGTTCAGGGTCAGGGTCGAGCCGTTGCCGGTCTCCACGACGTAGCGGATGGCGTTGAGGTGGAAGATGTTGTCCCAGCGCTGGGCCATCGCCTCCGGGACGCCGATCACGGACGTCAGCCGGCGCACCAGGAGGACCGCTCCGATCGCCAGGCCTGCGGCCGCGCCCGCCGGGAACAGCCAGCGGCGGCCGTCGCCGCCGCGCGCCCCGGGATCCTGCGGGCCCGCACCGGCGGGGTGCGAGCCGGGCACGTGCCCGCCGCGGGGGAGCAGCCGACCGACCAGCCACGCCAGCGCCGCCAGCACCAGGGCGGCGAGCACCTGGGAGAGGACGCCGTAGGGGACGCCCACCAGGTCCAGGACCACCCCCGTGAGCCCGACGACGGCGACGCTGAACGCCGGTGCGGTCAGCAGGGTCCGGCCCCCGCGCTGCCCGAAGGCCCACAGCAGGGCCAGCCCGGGCAGCCACAGGAACGCCAGCAGGACCAGGAACGCCGGGAGGTGCGGCCACCAGTCCGTCAGCACGTCGGTCCTGCGGATCTCGGCCTGGCAGCGGGCACGGTCTCGTCCTCACGGTGGGGGGAAGGGTCGGCACGATCATAGCGGCCGCCCCGGGCCCCGCCTCCGTCCTGACCGGCGGGTCCGGCCCGCTGTGCGAGAATGTCCGGGTGAGTCGTTCGTGGATCGTCATGCCCGTGTACAACGAGGCGGCCGTCGTGGGAGAGGTGCTGAAGGAGCTCCGCAAGACCTTCCCGCACGTCGTCTGCGTCGACGACGGATCCTCCGACGACTCGGCCCGGATCTGCGCCGACGCCGGCGCCGTCGTCGTCCAGCACCCCATCAACCTGGGGCAGGGCGCGGCGCTGCAGACCGGCTTCGAGTACGCCCTGCAGGACCCCGGGATGGACTGCGTGGTCACGTTCGACTCCGACGGCCAGCACCGCGTGGCGGATGCGTGGGACATGGTCGAGCGGATCCGCTCCGGAGAGGCCGAGGTCGTGCTCGGCTCCCGCTTCCTCGACCGGCGGACCCGGATCTCCCCGCTCAAGCGGATCGTGCTGCGCACCGCCGCGTTCTTCTCGAAGCTGTCCACCGGCATGGACCTCTCCGACGCCCACAACGGGCTGCGCGCCATCGACCGGGGCACCCTGTCCCGGATCCGGCTGACCCAGAACCGGATGGCGCACGCCTCCGAGATCGTCAACCAGCTCGCCGACATCCGGCCCCGCTGGGTCGAGCACCCGGTCGAGATCATCTACACGGACTACTCGAAGTCCAAGGGGCAGTCGCTGCTCAACGGCGTGAACATCCTCGCCGAGCTGTTCGTCAAGTAGTCCGCACCCAGTCCGCACCGTCGAAGGGAAGAGCCGTCCGATGATCTACGCCGTCCAGATCCTGCTGGTCCTGGCCGTGGGCTACGGCGCGCTCGCCCTGATCCGCGGCGGGGCCAACGCCAAGCACCAGGCGATCCGCCGGGTGGTGGGCCTCGCGTTCTTCGTCTTCGCGGCGCTGTCCATCTTCTTCCCCGACCTGCTCACCGGCGTCGCCCAGTTCTTCGGGATCGGGCGCGGCACGGACCTCGTCCTGTACGGCTTCGTGGTGGTCTTCATGATCACCCAGGCCACTTCCGCGCTGCGCAACCGCCAGCAGGAGGTCAACGTGACCCGGCTCGCCCGGCACATCGCCGTGACCGAGGCGGAGCGGCCGTGGGCCCCGGCCCCGGCCCACGCCGAGCGGGCCTCGGTGCGCTCCTTCGCGGAGACCTCCCCGGCGGAGCGCCCCGCCGGCTGACTGCTCCCGGCAGCGCTCAGGCCTCCCGGCTCAGACCTCGCGGAGCACCCGGGAGAGCAGGTCCGGCCGGTCGGTCATGACGCCGTCCACGCCCCACTCCAGCAGACGTCGCATGTCGTCCTCCCGGTCGATCGTCCACACGTCGACCCGGAGACCCGCCTGCTGGGCGGCCCGCAGGAGCCGGGGCGTGAGCACCCGCAGCCCCAGGAAGGTGTCGGGCGGCTGCAGGCCCTGGAACGGGAACGTGTAGTGGCCGTGCCGGCTCAGGAGGCACAGCAGCCGGAAGGCCGCGAACTCCGTGAGGGCGGCCGCCGTGGGCACCGCTCCGCCCGAGACCTGGCGGAAGCGCCGGATGGAGGCCGTGCGGTTCGTCGCGACGAGCGTGCGCCCCTGGGCGCCCGCCGCCTGGATGGTCCGCCAGACGATCTCCTCGGCCCCGGGGCGGTTGCCCTTGAGCTCGATCGCCACGCGGTGCTCGGGGAACGCCTCATAGACCTCCGCGAGCGTGGGGACGTGCACCCCGCGCCCCCGCCACGGGAACGTCCTGCCGTCGGGGGTGAATGCGTGCCCGGCGTCCAGGCGCCGCAACTCCGCGACGGACATCAGCGCCACGGCTCCGGTCCCGTCCGTGGTGCGGTCCACCGTGAGGTCGTGCATCAGCACGGCCGCGCCGTCGGCGGAGGCCTGCACGTCGAGCTCCAGCACCACGTCTCCGAGGGCCTCGGCCGCCCGGAACGCCTCGAGGGTGTTCTCCGGCGCGACCGCGGCGCCGCCCCGGTGGGCGAAGGCGGCCGGCCAGCCCCGGGGCGCGAGAGCCCTCGGACCCGGGGACGGGACCTCCAGGTGCCGGCCGAGCGCCGCGCCGACCCCGCTCGTGAGCAGGTTTCCGGCGAACGGGACGGCCGCGCGCAGCAGCGCCCGGGCCCGCGCGGGGACATCGGGGCGCGTGCCGTCCTGCTGAGGGGTCACATGGGTCACGGGCGGTCCTCGCGTTCGGCGGCGGCGTCCGCACCGCGGGCGGTGCCGTGGGACGGACGCGCGGTGGGGAGCGTGTTCGCCCGCTCACACTACGGCCCGGCGGCACCGTGCGCACGCCGACACCGCGGGCACGCCCGCGAGGACGGTTCGGACGGAGCGGAGCGGCGCCGCGGCGCAGGTTTCATGCGCCCGCATCCTGTGACAGACCATGTGTTTCCGTACGGGAACAACGTCGCAGGTCAGCGACGGCTGTCCACAGGAGGCCGGGACGGGAGTGTGGGGACGACGGCGGACTGGCCTATGTTCCTGTGCATGCGCTCCGGGGGGAGCGTCCCCGGCGCGGGTCCCGCGCCGGGCAACGCGCAGGGGGACGGATGACGGCACTGCTCTCCGAGGACGCGCTCGGGCTCGTCGAGGCCGAGGTGCGCGAGCTGATCCGGCGCCGGGGCCTGGACCCGGTGCTGGAGCTGGAGCGGACCCGGGAGCTGGTGGACGCCGCGGTGCGCGACTACGACCAGCGCTCGGCGCGCGGGGTGCTGCCGGCCCTGGCCGACCTGGACGCCGCCCGGCGGGTGCTGCTGGACCTGGTCGCCGGGTTCGGCCCGCTGCAGCCGCTGCTCGACGACCCACGGATCGAGGAGATCTGGATCAACGGCCCGGCGGAGGTCTACGCCGCCCGTGGCGGGGAGTCCGAGCTGACGAGCCTGGTGCTGACCGAGGCGCAGATCCGCAACCTCGTGGAGCGCATGCTCAAGTCCTCGGGGCGCCGACTGGACCTGTCCTCCCCGTTCGTGGACGCGGCGCTGCCGGACGGGTCCCGGCTGCACGTGGTGATCCCGGACGTGACGCGCCGGCACTGGGCCGTGAACATCCGCAAGTTCGTGGCCCGGGCCCGGCGGATGGACGACCTCGTGGAGCTGGGCTCGCTGCCGCCGCGCGCGGCGCGCTTCCTCGACGCGGCCGTCGCCAGCGGGCTCAACATCCTCGTCTCGGGTGCCACGCAGGCCGGCAAGACCACGTTGCTCAATTGTCTCTGCGCCTCGATCGGTCCCCGGGAGCGAGTGGTGACGGTCGAGGAGATCTTCGAGCTGCAGGTCCCGCTGCGCGACGTCGTGGGGATGCAGTGCCGCCAGCCCAACCTGGAGGGCACGGGCGAGATCCCGCTGCGCCGGCTCGTGAAGGAGGCGCTGCGGATGCGCCCGGACCGGCTCGTGGTCGGGGAGGTGCGGGAGGCGGAGAGCCTGGACATGCTCATCGCGCTCAACAGTGGCCTGCCGGGGATGTGCAGCCTGCACGCGAACTCGGCCCGGGACGCCGTGACCAAGATCTGCACCCTGCCGCTGCTGGCCGGGGAGAACATCAGCACCGGATTCGTGGTGCCCACGGTGGCCTCCTGCTTTGACCTCGTGGTGCACTGCCACCGCGACGGGCACTGTCGGCGCCGGGTGAGCGAGATCCTCGCGATCGGCAACCGGGTCGAGAACGGCGTGATCGAGACGTACCCCGTGTTCGCCGAGGTCGACGGCGCTCTGCTCGCGGTGGCCGCCGAGGCACCGGCGGCGTGGAAGTTCGAGCGGGCCGGGCACCGGGTCAGCGAGCTGCTGGCCGAGGACGGCCCGCTCGGAGCTGTGCGGTGAGCGCGGCGCTGGGCGTGCTGCTGGGGGCGGGTGTCTTCCTGCTCTGGTGGTCCTGCTGGGCCGAGGACGCGCCGCGACCGGTCGGCTCGCGGCCTCCCGGCCGGCTGCGCGAGCTGCTCCTGCGCGCGGACCTGGCCCGGGTCGGTCCGGCGGGCCTGCTGGCCGCCTGCGCGGTGGCCGGGACAGTGGGCGGACTGCTCGTCGCCGCGGTCACGGGTGCGGCCGTCCTCGGCCTGTGCGCCGCCGTCCTGGGGGCCTGGGTCCCCGTGGCGGTGGTCCAGCACCGGGCCCGGAGCAGGGCGGCCGCCCTGCGCGAGGTGTGGCCCGACGTCGTCGACCACCTGCGCTCGGCGATCCGGGCCGGGATGTCCCTGCCCGAGGCGCTGATCCAGCTGCAGTACCGCGGGCCGGAGCCGGTGCGCCCGGCCTTCGCCCGGTTCGCCGCCGACTACCGGGCCTCGGGGCAGCTGCAGGGGCGCTCACCCTGCTCAAGGACCGGCTGGCCGACCCCGTGGCCGACAACATCGTCGAGGCCCTGCGGGTGACCCGGGAGGTCGGCGGGACCGACCTCGGACGGCTCCTCGGGACGCTGTCGGAGTTCCTGCGGGAGAACGCCCGCACCCGGGGGGAGCTGGAGGCCCGCCAGTCCTGGACGGTCAACGCCGCCCGCCTGGCGGTGGCCGCACCGTGGATCGTGCTGGCACTGATGGCCACCCAGCCCGCCGCGATCCGGGCCTACGACACCCCGGCCGGTGCCCTCGTCCTGATCGGCGGGCTGCTCGTGTCCGTGACCGCCTACCGCCTGATGCTGCGGATCGGGGCCCTGCCCGAGCCCGCCCGGGTGCTGCGGTGAGTGCCTCCCCCGCGCTGCTGGTGCTCCTCGGTCTGGTGCACGCCGCCGGGCTGTGGCTGGTGCTCACCGGGACCCGGGTGACCGGCGGACCGTCCTTCGCGACCCGGATCTCCCCGCAGCTGCGCTCGGTGGAGGTCGAGTCGGCGCTGCTCGCCCGCCCCGGCCACCGTTCGGCCCGGGCCCTGGGCCGGTCCCCGGCGGGACTGGACCCGCTCGTGCGAGCTCTGGTCCACCGCGTGTTCCGGCACGCCGTCCCGTCGGCGGCCCTGGAGAGACGGCTGGTCCGCGCAGGGGCCACCACCACGGTGGCGGACTTCCGCGCAGAGCAGCTCCTGTTCGCCACCGGGGGTCTGCTGGCCGGCGTCCTGCTCGGCGTGGCCGGTGCGGCTCGCTGGGGCACGGGTCCCGGGGGAGTGCTGCTGGCCGTGGGTTCCACGACGGCCGCCGGGTACCTGCTGCGCGGACACCTGCTGAGCCGGCGGATCCGGGTCCGTGAGGCCCTGATGCTGGCCGAGTTCCCCGCCGTGGCCGAGCTGATGGCGCTGTCGGTCGGCGCGGGGGAGAGCGCGGTGGGTTCGCTCGAGCGGGTGTGCCGGGTCGCGGAGGGCGAGCTCACCGCGGAGTTCCGCGCGGTGCTCGCCCAGACCCGGTCCGGTGCCGGGCTCGTGCACGCCCTCCAGGACTTCTCCGCGCGCACGCCGGTGGCCCCGATCGGGCGGTTCGTGGACGGCATCGTCGTGGCCATCGAACGCGGCACGCCCCTTGCCGACGTGCTCCGGGCCCAGGCTCAGGACGTGCGGGACAACGACAAGCGCGAGCTGATGGAGGCCGCCGGGCGCAAGGAGATCGCCATGATGGTCCCCCTGGTGTTCTTCGTGCTGCCGCTGACGGTCGTGTTCGCCGTGTACCCCGGTCTCGCCGTTCTCGAGCTCGGCTTCTGACCTCTCATCCGGGCGGCCGGACACGGGCCGCCCACCAGGAAAGGACACCCCTCATGACACACCTCCACCGGCTCGCCGCCCTGCTCGGCGTCCTCCCCCTCGCGCTGTCCGCACTGCGCGGCCGGCTCCGCGCCGACGAGCCCGACCGCGGGGACGTCCCCGGCTGGGTGATGCTGACCCTGATGTCCGCGGTGCTCGTGGCCGGTCTGCTCCTGGTGGCTCAGCCGGCCCTGGAGGGGCTCTTCCAGGACGCGATGGCCCGCGTGAGCCAGAACTGAGCATGGGCGGGAACCGCGCCCGGCCGGACGCCGGGCCCCGGGAGGCGGACCGGGGGAGCGCGGTGGTCGAGTACGTGATGGTGGCCGGCCTCGTGGCGATGATCTTCGCGGCCACGCTGCAGCTCGCCCTGGCCCTGCATGTGCGCAACACCCTCGTCGACGCCGCCGCGGCCGGCGCCCGGTACGGCACCCTGGCTGACCGCTCGCCCGAGGACGGGGTCGACCGGACCCGCCGGATCGTCTCCGGCGCCCTCGGGCCCCGGTACGCCCAGGACGTCGTCGCGACCCCCGTGACGGTGGGTGAGCTGCGGACCTTGGAGGTCAGGGTGGTCTCGCCGTTGCCGGTGGTCGCGCTGTTCGGCCCGCCCGACTCCCTGGAAGTGCGCGGCCATGCCGTCCTCGACGACTGAGACGACCGAGACGACCGAGGAGGCCCGTGTGACCGAGGAGGCCCGTGCGACCGAGGTGCCCGCCGGGCCCGTGAGGCCGGCGAACGGTGACGAGGGCAGCGCGGTCGTGGAGTTCGTCGCGCTGGGCACGCTGCTGCTCGTCCCCGTGGTCTACTTCGTGCTCGCGGTGGCCCAGGTCCAGGCCGGGGCCTTCGCGGTCGTGGCCGCCGCGCAGCAGGCCTCCCAGGTGCTGGCCCGGGCCGAGCCCGGGGAGCTCTCGGACGCCGGGCTGACGGCGGCGGCGCAGCTGGCGGCCACGGACCACGGATTCGCCCCCGACCGGCTGGCGGTCCGGCTCGAGTGCTCCGACGGCGCCTGCGCGGCGCCCGGCGCGGTGGCCACGGTGCACACCACCCTGGAGGTCCCGCTGCCGCTGGTGCCCGGGTTCACGGACCTGGACGTCGCCGTGCTGACGTCCTCGGCCACGGTCGTGGTGGGGCGGTACGGATGAGCAGGCGGCCCGCCGGCCCGGACGTACGGCAGCACGACGACCGGGACGACGGCCAGGTCACGATCCTGGTCATCGGCTTTGCGGTCGTGCTGCTCCTGCTGACGGTCGTGGTCATGGGCGTCACCGCGGTCTACGTGGGGGAGCGCAAGCTGCAGGTGCTGGCGGACAACGCCGCGCTCGCCGCGGCCGACACGTTCGTGGCGCTGCGCCCGGGGGAGGGCGGCGCCCCGCCGGCGACGGTCCTGGACGACGACGCCGTGGCGGGGGCCGCGGCCGCCTACCTCGGCACGGTCCGGGCTTGGAACGACACCCCGGGCCTGGCCCTGGCCGCACCCACCGGGAGCCCGGACGGCCGGACCGCGGAGGTGACGCTGTCCGCCGTCGTGCACCCGCCGGTGGTCAACCTCCTGGTGCCCGACGGCATCCCGATCACCGCCACGAGCGAGGCCCGCGCGCAACTGGGCCGATAGCAGCGATCCCAGCGCCGAACTCACCGGTTCCGCCCGAGATGCCCGAAGAAATGGCCGGATCTCGGGCGGAACCGGTGAGTTCGGCGGCAGAGGGTGCGGTGGCAGGGGGCGGTCAGTAGCCGGCCGGGAGGACGGCGGAGCGGTCGAACTCCTCCGTGGTGCGCACCTTCCCGTCCTCGTCGATCAGCGTCACGCCCTTCTCGGAGCCGCGGCGGCTGCCGCCGGAGATGTCGGCGCCCATGTCGGCCACGACGTTCTCGAGGGTCACCCCGGCCCCCACCCGGACGCCGTCCAGCAGCACGGAGCCGCGCACCGTGGCGCCCTCCTCGACGACGACGCCGGGCCCGAGCACGGAGTGCTCCACGGCGCCGCGCACGATCGCGCCCGCGGCGACCATGGACCCGCGCAGCTCGGCGCTGCCGGCGATCCGGGCGGGCACCCGCTGCGGCTGGGCCGAGAGGATCGGCCAGCCGGGGTCGTCCAGGGTGACGCCGTCGCCGTCGAGCATCTGCAGGTGGGCGGTCCAGTAGGACTGCAGGGTGCCCATGTCCATCCAGTAGCCGTCCAGGCGGTGCTCCACCACCGTGCGGTGCGCCACGAACCATGGGACCAGGTCGTTGCCGTAGTCCTCGAGCCGGCCCTCCTGCTCGTGCAGGACGTCCAGGGCCTCCAGCAGCCGGTCCGCGTCGTAGAGGAACATCTCGCCGGCGACCAGCCGCCCCCGGGGCTCGTCCGGTTTGTAGTCGAAGCCGGTGAC
Source organism: Kocuria rhizosphaericola (assembly GCF_044462205.1). Classification (NCBI taxonomy): domain Bacteria; kingdom Bacillati; phylum Actinomycetota; class Actinomycetes; order Micrococcales; family Micrococcaceae; genus Kocuria; species Kocuria rhizosphaericola. The sequence continues at coordinate 10,240 of NZ_JBISWK010000172.1, forward strand.
GCGCCCGTCGTCGTCGGTCTGCACCACGCCGTAGCGGGAGGGGTCCTCGTCGACGAGCGTGGTGACGACGGTCAGGTCGGCGTCGCGCGCGAGGTGGGTGTCGATCACGTCGAGGAAGTTCAGCGTGTAGAGGTGGTCGGCGCTGAGCACCAGGACCAGGTCCGGGGCGAAGTCGCGGATCAGGTCCTTCTGCCGGTAGAGGGAGTCCGCGTTGCCCTCGGCGAAGCCGCCCTCGCCCTCGGTCCCCTCGTACGGGGGCAGCACCTGGAGGCCGCCGTGGGTGCGGTCCAGGTCCCAGGGGCGCCCGTTGGCCAGGTGCTGGTTGAGGCTGTGCGGCAGGAACTGCTCCACGACCCACACGTCGGAGATGTGGGAGTGCACGAGGTTGGACAGGGCGACGTCGATGAGCCGGTAGGTGCCGGCCACGGGCAGGGCGGGCTTGACCTTCTTCTCGGTCAGGGCGCCGAGGCGGGAGCCCTTCCCGCCGGCGAGGATCAGGGCCAGCGTGCGGGGGATGCGCATCGTGCTTCCTCTCTCTCGGCCCCATCCTGCCAGAGCGGGAGCGGGCGGGGCCGGGGTGATTTGCCCCCATGGGATAATCTTGGCTTCCATGGCCTCCCTTGACTTCCCGGCAGAGATCTCCGCCCTCCGTTCCACGTTCGCGTCCATCGAGGCCGTGAGCGACGTCGACGCCATCAAGCGGGACATCGCCGAGCTCTCGCAGCAGGCGACCGCCCCGGACCTCTGGGACGACCAGGCCGCGGCGCAGAAGATCACCTCCAAGCTCTCCCACAAGCAGTCCGACCTCGAGCGGCTCGAGAAACTGGGCGGCCGCATCGACGACATCGAGGTCATGGTGCAGCTGGCCGCCGAGGAGGACGACGCCGAGACCCTGGAGCTCGCCGTGGAGGAGCTCGCCGCGGTGAAGAAGGCGCTCTCCCGGCTCGAGGTCCAGACCCTGCTCTCGGGCGAGTACGACGAGCGCGAGGCCGTGGTGACCATCCGCTCCGGTGCCGGCGGCGTGGACGCCGCCGACTTCGCCGAGATGCTGATGCGCATGTACCTGCGCTGGGCCGAGCGCCACGGCTACCCGACCACCGTCCTCGACACCTCCTACGCGGAGGAGGCCGGACTGAAGTCCGCGACCTTCGAGGTCAAGGCCCCCTACGCCTTCGGCACCCTGTCCGTGGAGGCCGGCACCCACCGGCTCGTGCGCATCTCCCCGTTCGACAACCAGGGCCGGCGCCAGACCTCGTTCGCGGCCGTGGAGGTCATCCCGCTCATCGAGCAGGACGACTCGATCGAGATCCCCGAGTCCGAGATCAAGGTGGACGTCTTCCGCTCCTCGGGCCCCGGCGGGCAGTCCGTGAACACCACGGACTCCGCGGTGCGGATGACCCACATCCCCACGGGCATCGTCGTGTCCATGCAGAACGAGAAGTCCCAGATCCAGAACCGCGCCGCCGCGCTGCGCGTGCTCCAGTCGCGGCTCCTCCTGCAGCGCCAGGAGGAGGAGAGCGCCAAGAAGAAGGAGCTGGCCGGGGACGTCAAGGCGTCCTGGGGCGACCAGATGCGCTCCTACGTGCTGAACCCGTACCAGATGGTCAAGGACCTGCGGACCAACCACGAGGAGGGCAACCCCTCCGCCGTCTTCGACGGCGCGATCGACGGCTTCGTCGACGCCGGCATCCGCTGGCGCGCCGACCAGCGCCACGCCCCGGCCGACGCCTGAGCTCCCGGCGGTCCCCGCACGGACCCCGGCCGGTCCCGCGACCGGCCGGGGCCTCGCGCTCAGCGGCGCAGGAAGCGCGCGACCGTCCGCGCCGGCAGGGCGCGGGACCCCGGTCCCGCAGGGCCGTCCTCGGGGAGCTCGACCGCCGGGTACAGCTCCTCCGCCTCCCGCAGCTTCGCGCGGTGCAGCCGCGCGGCCGTGGCGGGGAAGGAGGGGGACCGCGCCGGTGGGGCCGGTTCCGTGCTGCCGGTCGGCGTGACGGACCAGCCCGTTCCGGCCTCGAGCAGGGACTGGTGCTTGACGCGGTAGTAGTCCGGGCTGACCTCCAGCGCGGTGCCCTCCGCGCCGCACGCGGCGGCGAGCAGGTGGAAGTGGAACCGGGAGGTGAGCCACGTCTGGCCCGGGCGCGCCGGGAAGCCCTCCTGCCAGACCCGGGTGAAGGGCACGAAGCTCTCCTCGGGGACGAGGTCGGCGAGCCGGTCGAAGGCCGCTCGGTCCGCGCCGGGGATCGCCTCGAGGTAGCGCACGGTCCGGCCGGCCAGCGCCGGGCCCGTCAGCGCGGCCCGCACTGCGGCGACGGCGTCGTCGAGGACCCCGGGCTCGGACATGTCGCTCTGCAGGCACACCCACACGTCCCCCTCGGCGTCGCCCTCGGCCGGGGCGCCGGTGAAGCCCGCGAGGTCCGGGAGACCGAGGAAGGCGTCGTCGGGGGCGCGGTCGGCCCGGCAGAGCTGGGCGCTGGGGGCGTCGCGGACCGTGGCGTGGTCGAAGGCTCCGAGCGCGGCGCGCAGGCCCTCGGCGTCGGCGGCCGGGGTCAGGCCCAGCCCGGTGGCCACGAGCCGTGCGCCGGAGACCTCGCGCAGCCGCAGCGCCGCGCGCAGCAGGCGCGCGTGGTGCGGCCAGATGGAGTTCAGGTACCCGCCGCCGATGAAGTGGACCGAGCCGGCCCGGCGGGCGCCGAGCAGGCCGAGGTCGTAGCGCGGGGACCCCAGGTGCGTCACCACCCGGTCCACGTGGGCGTCCGCCTCGGCCGGGTCCATCCCCGTCGTCTCGAAGGCGAGCCGCCACAGGGTGTCGGTGGTCCGCAGCCGCGGGTGCAGGCCCGCGAACAGGTGGGACGCCAGCCCCGGGTTCGGGCAGTCGAGCCACACCTCGGCGCCGGGCCGGGCGCGGGCGAGGAAGCGCAGCCACGAGGCGGCGATGAACTCGTCGCCGAAGTTCGGGTGACCGCTCGTGCCGACGAGGTACAGGACGTCCGCGACGGGCGGGCGTTCGGTGGGGGCTGAGTCCAGCATCCGCCCAGCCTACCGGGTGCAGGCGCGGTGACCTGGGGCGACGCACTCGCGCCGGGTCCGCCGGGTCCGGCCGCCGGCCGTCGGTCCCGCGCGGGCGCCGTGGCGTAGGATGGAGGACCTGCCGCGTGCCCCGGTGCGCGGCCGATCCCCGTCCGCACCGTTCTCAGGGAGGAGGCCCATGGCCAAGAAGGACACCGGTCGCCAGGTCGTCGCCAACAACAAGAAGGCCCGGCACGACTACCACATCCTCGACACCTACGAGGCCGGGCTCTCGCTCATGGGCACCGAGGTGAAGTCCCTGCGCATGGGGCGCGCCTCGCTCGTGGACGGGTTCTGCCAGTTCACCGACGGGGAGCTCTGGCTCGAGGGCGTCCACATCCCCGAGTACCTGCAGGGCTCGTGGACCAACCACTCCGCCCGCCGCCGCCGGAAGCTGCTCCTGCACCGCAGCGAGATGGACAAGATCCAGCAGAAGACGCGGGAGTCCGGCTTCACGATCGTGCCGCTGTCCCTCTACTTCGTGGACGGGAAGCGGGCCAAGGTGGAGATCGCCGTGGCCAAGGGCAAGCGGGAGTACGACAAGCGCCAGACCCTGCGGGAGCAGCAGGACAACCGCGAGGCCCAGCGGGCCATGCGCTACAAGAACCTGGGCTGAGCGACCCGCCCCGGTGCTTGCGGACGGCGCGTACCGCGCGGTAGACTAGGTTGTCCCGCTGAGGCGGGATGCTTGACAAACGAATATGGGGATGATCGGTTTCGACGATGTGAGTTGAGACAGGGGAAGCGGGTCGAGGACGCAGAGTTATCTCGTAAACGCTCTCTGTAAAACAATAGTTGCCAATTCCAAGAGCAACGTCACCGCGTCCAAGAGCACCTTCGCCCTCGCGGCGTAAGTGCCACTAGACCACTGATGTGACTGTCAGCCCGGGTTCGCCTTCGACCCGGGGCCTGGCATCAGCTAGAAGGCCACTGCTCCAGCCGTTCGTCGCGGGCGTCTGGAGAACACTTTCGCGACTGAGTCCGTCGGCCACGTGTCTGCACGAGGGCCGGGACTGAGAAGACGTCAAGCAGACTGCACCCGGAGAAGCCCTGACAAAGCTGCATCGGACGGGGGTTCAATTCCCCCCATCTCCACGAGATCCCTGACCGGGGAGCGCTGCGAGGCGCTCCCCGGTTTTTTCGTGCCCGGACTCTCGTTCCGGACGTCTCCGTCCCGGTCCCGGCCCGGGCCGTGCCCGGTGGGGGAAAGGGGCCCTCCCGGCGGGCCGTGTGACAAGCTGGTGCCGTACCGCCGACGACCGAAAGGGCAACGCCATGAGCCAGAACGACAACACGCCAGACCAGAGCGGCACCGGTGCCGGCGGGTCGTCGAGCTCCGGCCGCCAGGACCCGCCCGAGTACGGTCAGCGCGTCGAGGGAGCACCCTCCGGCCCCTCCTACGAGCCGCCGCGCTACGGCCAGGGAGCCCCCGGCGACCAGTACTCCGCCCCGCAGTACGGCCAGGGGCAGCAGGGCTACCAGAGCCAGTACGGCCAGGGTCAGTACGACCAGGGTCAGTACGGCCAGGACTCCTACAACCAAAGCCAGTACGGCCAGGGGCAGCAGGGCTACCAGAGCCAGTACGACCAGGGCCAGTACGGCCAGGGCTCCTACAACCAGGGCCCGTACGGCCAGGGGTCCTACAACCAGGGCCAGTACGGCGGTCAGGGCTACCAGGGTCAGCAGGGCTATCAGGGCCAGTACGACATGGGCGGCTACGGCGGTGCCCAGAGTCCTGCCGGCAAGGGGCTGGGGATCGCCTCGCTGGTCCTCGGCATCCTGGCGCTGCTGGCGTCCTGGATCCTCGGGCTGGGCCTGATCCCGGGCATCGTGGGTCTGGTCCTGGGCATCGTGGCGGTGCGCAAGCTGGGCAGGACGCCCGGCGCCTCCAAGGCCCTGCCGATCGTGGGCATCGTGCTCTGTGCCCTGGGCATCCTGGCCAGCGTGGTGTTCTTCTTCGCGGAGATCGCGTTCGTCGGGGAGATCGTCTCGGCCTGCGGCCAGTACGCCGAGGACCAGGTGGCGCTCGAGCAGTGCATCAACGAGCAGATGGGTCTCGGCACGACCCCGCGGTGAGTGCCGGCCCGGACGGGCACGGCGCGCACGGAGGGCCCGCACCGACCGGTGCGGGCCCTCCGTCGTCGTCCGTCCGGCGTCAGGAGCCGGTGCCGAGCATCCCCAGCACCTCGTCGTGGAGCAGTCCGTTGGTGGCCAGCGCGTTGCCGCCGAAGGGACCGGGCTCGCCCTCGAGGGAGGTGAACCGGCCGCCGGCCTCCTCGACCACGGGCACGAGCGCGGCCATGTCGTGCAGGCTGAGCTCGGGCTCGCAGGCGATGTCCACGGCGCCCTCGGCGAGGAGGCAGTAGGACCAGAAGTCGCCGTAGGCCCGGGTCCGCCAGACCTCGTCGGTGAGCTCCAGGAAGCGGTCGCGCACGCCGCGGTCCCGCCACCCGGTGAGCGAGGAGTAGGACAGCGAGGCGTCGGACAGCCGCCCGACCTGGGAGACGTGGATGCGCTGGGCGTTGGCCAGGGACTTGCCGGTGAAGGCGCCGGTGCCGGACGCCGCCCACCAGCGGCGGCCGAGCGCCGGTGCGGAGACCACGCCGACCACGGGCCGGCCCTCGTCGACGAGGGCGATCAGGGTGGCCCACACCGGTACGCCGCGCACGAAGTTCTTGGTGCCGTCGATGGGGTCCACGACCCACTGCCGGGCGCCGCTGCCGGTGGCCCCGTACTCCTCGCCGATCACCGCGTCCCGGTTGCGCGTGCGCCCCAGCTGGGCGCGGATGAGCTGCTCGGCCTCACGGTCGGCGTCGGTCACGGGGGTGAGGTCGGGCTTGGTCTCCACCGCGAGGTCCTGGGCCTTGAACCGGCGCATGGTCAGGCGGTCCACGGCGTCGGCCAGGATGTGGGCGAGGCGGAGGTCGTCGGTGTAGTTGCTGGGGCTGCGCATTGGACCAACCTACCCCGAACCGGTCCCGAGCCTGGTCGGACGAGGGTGGCCGCCAGGCGGCCCGGAGCGTCACTGGACGCCGAGCTCCTTGTCCTCTCGGGACTCCCCGGGGCGCTCCCCGGCCCCGAGCAGGCGGCGCAGGGAGACCAGCCGGGACTCGCCCGCGTCCCCGGCGCGGCCCTGCGCCACCCAGGCGTCCAGGGCGCAGCCGGGGGAGGTGTCCGTGTGCCGGCAGCCCTTGGGGCACTCGGCGATGGCCTCGGCGAGCTCGTCGAAGGACTCCACGATCCGGTCGTGGTCCACGTGCGCCAGGCCGAACGAGCGGATGCCCGGGGTGTCGATGATCCAGGATCCGGGGGAGGCGTCCTCGACCTTCAGGGCCAGGGCCGACGACGACGTGTGCCGGCCGCGGCCGGTCACCGCGTTCACCCCGCCGGTGGCCCGGTCGGCACCCGTGAGGGCGTTGACGAGGGTGGACTTGCCCACGCCGGAGTGCCCGAGCAGCACCGAGACGCGACCGTCGAGCCGCTCGCGCAGGGCCTCGACGAGCTCGGGGTCGAGGGGCAGTGTGGACCCGTCGTCGTCGGCCGGGACGTCCTGGGCGGGGCCCGAGACGAGCACGGGCAGCTCGAGCGCGGTGTAGTGCGAGATCAGCTCGGCGGGGTCCCGCAGGTCGCTCTTGGTGATGCACAGCAGAGGCTCGATGCCGGCGTCGTAGGCGGCCACGAGGGAGCGGTCGATGAAACCCGTGCGGGGCTCGGGGTTGGCGGCGGCCACGACGACCACGAGCTGGTCGGCGTTGGCGACGACGACCCGCTCGACCGGGTCGTCGTCGTCCGCGCTGCGCCGCAGGACGGTGGAGCGCTCCTCGATCCGCACGAGGCGGGCCAGCGAGTCCGGGGCGCCGCTGACGTCCCCGACGAGGCCCACGAGGTCCCCGGCGACCACGGGCCGGCGGCGCAGCTCCCGGGCGCGCACCGCCACGACCAGCCGCTCCCGGGGCGTGTCCTCCTCGAGGATCGCGGTGTAGCGGCCGCGGTCCACGGTGACGATGCGGCCGGTGACGGCGTCCTCGTGCGCCGGGCGCTCCTTGGTGCGCGGGCGGGAGCCGGACTTGCTGGGGCGGACGCGGACGTCCGACTCGTCCCAGTCGCGCCGGACGGAGTCCCTACGCGTCACGGCTCGTGCCCGTGAGCTCCGCCCACAGCCGCGGGAACTCGGGCAGGGTCTTGGCGGTGGTCGCGATGTTCTCGACCCGGACGTCCGGGACCACGAGGCCGATCACGGCGCCGGCGGTGGCCATGCGGTGGTCCTCGTAGCTGTGGAACGTGCCCCCGTGCAGGGGCGCCGGCCGGATGACCAGTCCGTCCTCGGTCTCCTCGGCGTCGCCGCCGAGCCGGTTGATCTCGGTGACCAGCGCCGCGAGCCGGTCGGTCTCGTGGCCGCGCAGGTGCGCGATGCCGCGCAGCCGCGAGGGCGTGCCGGCGACCGCGCACACGGCCGCGACGGCGGGCGCGAGCTCCCCGGCGGCGCCGAGGTCGAGGTCGACCCCGGACACGGTGGCCGGGCCCGTGACGGTGAAGGTCCCGTCCGCGAGCTCCACCGCCGCGCCGAAGGCCGGGAGGATGTGCTTCCAGTGGTCGCCGCCCTGGGTGGTGCGGGTGGGCCAGCGCGGCACCGAGACCCGTCCGCCGGTCACCACGGCGGCGGCCAGGAAGGGTCCCGCGTTGGAGAGGTCCTGCTCGATGGTCACGTCGAAGGCCCGCACCGGCCCGGGGGCCACCCGCCACTCGTCGGGCACGGAGTCGTCCACGGAGACCCCGAGGCCGCGCAGGACCTCGACGGTCATCTCGACGTGCGGCATGGACGGCACGCCGCGCCCGTCCGCGCCGCGGTGGCGCAGCACGAGCCCGCGGTCGAAGTGGGCACCGGCGAGCAGCAGGGCGGAGACGAACTGGCTCGAGCCGGTGGCGTCGATCTCCAGCTCCCCGCCGCGCACGCCGCCGGTGCCGTGCACGGTGAAGGGCAGCCGGCCCCGGCCGTCGTCCTCGACGCGCAGGCCCAGACCGCGCAGGGCGTCGATCACCGGTCCCATGGGGCGCACCCGGGCGCCCGGGTCGCCGTCGAAGGTGACGGCGCGCCGTGCGAGGGCGGCGACGGCCGGCACGAAGCGCATCACGGTCCCGGCCAGACCGCAGTCGACCACGACCGGCTCCGTGGCGTCCCACGGGGCGGGCTCGACGAGCAGGTCGGGACCGAAGCCGCCGTCCCCCTGCACCTCCTCGACGCCGGCGCCCAGGGTGCGCAGGGCCTCGACCATGAGCCGGGAGTCCCGGGAGTGCAGGGGCGAGCGCAACCGGCACGGACCGTCCGCGAGGGCGGCCAGCAGCAGGTACCGGTTGGTGAGGGACTTCGAGCCCGGCACCGTCAGCTCGGCGACGACGGGACGGGCGCCGACGTACGGAGCCGGCCACAGCTCGTGCTGCGGGACCGGCTCCGCGGCGTCGGGGTGGGTCACGGGGGCGGAGGACTCCGACGACTTCACGACAGGGGGACCGTGGCCTAGCCCTGCTTGACGGCGTGCTGGAGGGCCTTCTCGGCCTTGGCGACCTGCTTCTGGGTGTCCTTGCCCAGCTTGGAGGCGTTCTTGCGGACGTCCCCGGCCAGGTGCTCGGCGCGCCACAGCAGGGACGGGCTGCCCTCGGTGTCCACGGCGGCGAGCATGACCGCGCCCACGAGCGAGGCGTTCTTGAACGCGGTGGAACGGCGGGCGGCCTTCTGCTCCGCGGTGCTCGCCTCGGCGGCGCGGTAGTCGGCGTAGGCGTTGAGGGCCGTGGTGGTCACGAGGACGCCCGCGGAGAGGCGGGGCAGCCGGCCGAGGCCGAAGAGCACAGCCGCGCCGACCTGGGCGGCGGCGAGGCCCTGGGCCACCACCGCGTGGTTCTGGAGCGCCGGGCCGGCCTGCGGGAACGCCTTCGTGACCGCGGACACGGCGGGGGCGAGGTGCTGGGCGGCGCTGGACGAGGTGCGGAAGCTCTCCACCCCGTTGGCGACGTAACCGGTGGCCAGCAGCGGGCGGGCGATGCGACGGACGATGCTCATGGGTTCCTCCTCGGCGGCGGACGGTACCGCGGGGCTGTGTCGGGCGGGTCTGGTTCGGCGGACGGCGCCGCTCGTCCCATCCTAGCCACGGGGACCGGGCATGGCGCGAGCAGGCGGGCACTACGGCGGGAATAGGCGTGGCGGTGTCTCCCGTTGTGCAGGACAGCGAGCGGCCCACAGGGGCCGGCCACCACGACAGTCAGCGAGCGGACCCGCACGGCCGGGGGAGAGGAGCAGCCATCACTGCCCCCACGAGCGTTCTCGAGCCGGCCCCGGCCCGTGCGCACGTCCCCGTAGACTGGTCCGTGATGAACGAGCAGAACCAGCAGGGGCCCGCCCCCGAGCGCACCGAGCCGCCCGTCGACGTCGAGACCGAGAGTCCCGAGGCCCGGAAGGCGCGCTTCGAGCAGGACGCCATGGAGTACGTGGACCAGCTCTACGCCGCCGCCCTGCGCATGGCTCGCAATCCGGCCGACGCGGAGGACCTGGTCCAGGAGGCCTACACCAAGGCCTTCTCGGCGTTCCACCAGTACCGGCCCGGCACGAACCTCAAGGCGTGGCTGTACCGCATCCTCACGAACACGTACATCAACCTCTACCGCAAGCGGCAGCGGGAGCCGCTGCAGGCGAACACCGACACGGTCGAGGACTGGCAGCTGCACCGCGCCGAGTCCCACACGTCCTCGGGGTTGCGCTCCGCGGAGGTCGAGGCCCTGGACCACCTGCCGGACAGCGACGTCAAGCGCGCCCTGCAGGAGCTGCCCGAGGAGTTCCGGCTCGCGGTGTACTTCTCCGACGTGGAGGGCTTCGCGTACAAGGAGATCTCCGAGATCATGGACACGCCGATCGGGACGGTGATGTCCCGCCTGCACCGCGGGCGGAAGCTGCTGCGCGAGAAGCTCGCCGACTACGCCGGCGAGCGCGGCTTCGACACGTCCAGGGTGACCGGCGACAAGAAGAAGGAAAAGGACAAGTAGACATGGCCGACTGCGAGAGCCTCGGAGGCTGCACCGACGAGAGGATCCGCCTGATCTACGAGTACCTCGACGGGGTGCTCCCGGCGGACGACCTCGACGAGATCCACGGCCACCTCCTCGAGTGCCGGGAGTGCGCCCGCGAGTACGACCTGGAGCGCGTGATCCGCTCCGTGGTCCGGCGGTCGTGCGCGGAGACCGCGCCCGCCGATCTGCGGGTCTCCATCCTCGCCCGGCTGCACGGGCAGCGCCAGGACCCCCCGGCCGCCTGAGCACGGCGCCCCGGAGCCGGGCGCACGGAAGGGCCCCGGNGGACCGCTGAGGCGGTCCGGGGCCCTTCCGTCACGGCGTCGCCGGGGTCCGGGGGGACCTCAGGCGTTGGGGCGCTTGCCGTGGTTGGCGCCGCTCTTGCGGCGGTCCTTGCGCTTGCGTCCGCGCTTGCTCATGCGAGCCTCCTGTCTGTCCGCGGTCGTCCGCGGCGGATCGTGGGTGTCGGCGTCCGTTCCCGCGTGGTCTGGTGATGTCAGCGGCGGCCGGACGAGGCACTGCCCGCCATTCTCTCACACGCGGGACGGGCGGGGCTCACTGGGGCTCGGGCAGGTCCAGCCAGTCGTACCAGCCGCGGTGCAGCACGAGCCACGCCATCAGCCCGTAGCCGGCCTGTCCCGGGTGGCCGTGGTTGGCCGCGAGGTCCTTGCGCCACTGCTCGTGGTGCTGCAGGGGGTTGAACGTGTCCACGTAGACGTGGTTGCGCCGGGTCGTCACGTCCGCGTAGGCGGCCGAGAGGTCCGCGATCCGGCGATTGCGCTCGGCGTCCATCGTGGGCGGGGGGCCGACGACGAGGACCCGCACGTTGTGCTGCGAGGCGGTGTCGATGATGTTCGCCATGTTCAGCCGGGACCGCGCACTCGTGATGGACAGGTCGATGTCCAGGGTGGAGGGCGCGATGACCAGGCGGTTGTCGTGGCCCGGGGAGAAGCGGCGGGCCGCCTCCTCGAACCAGCGCTCGTTGAGCGACTCGCTGCCCTCCGCGGGCGCCGCCAGGTTGTAGGCCGACACGGGGACCACGTGGTGCGGGGTCCGGGCCATGACCCGCCCGAACCAGCCGAGGCCCCGGGGGTCGCCCTCGCCGGCCAGCAGCTCGTCACCGACTGCGACAATTCTGATCCTTCGTTGCTCCACGTCGTTCTTTCTGGTCGGGGTGCGGGTTGTCTGGGGGACGAGCGGCG
>NZ_JBISWK010000173.1:0-27378 GCF_044462205.1 Kocuria rhizosphaericola
GGGGCACGGGCCCCCGCCCTCCCGGGACGGTGTCAGTCGCGCTCGAAGGCCGTCTGCACCAGCGTCTCGAGCTCGGCCGCGTGGCGCTTGGCCGAGCCGTTGGCCGGGGACGCGGACGCGGGGCGGGACGCCAGCCGGACCGGCCGGTCGAGCTGCGGCACCAGGTTGACCGCCATGAACGGCCACGCGCCCTGGTTGGCGGGCTCGTCCTGGGCCCACGTGAGCCGGGCCTCCGGGTACTTGCCGAGCTCCTCCCGGAGCTCGGCGAGGGGCAGCGGGTACAGCTGCTCCACGCGCACGATCGCCGTCCCCCGGTCCTTGCGCTCCTCGCGGGCCGCGGCGAGGTCGTAGTAGAGCCGGCCGGAGACCAGCACGACGTCCGTGACCTCGGAGGCCTCGAGCCCCGCCTGGTCGCCGATCACCGGGCGGAACGTGCCGGAGGTGAACTCCTCGATGGGGGAGGCCGCCGCCTTGAGGCGCAGCAGCTGCTTCGGCGTGGCCACCACCAGCGGCTTGCGCGGGCGGCTGTAGGCCTGCCGGCGCAGCAGGTGGAAGTGGTTCGACGGGGTCGAGGGGTTGGCCACGACCATGTTCTTCTCGGCGCACAGCGTCAGGAAGCGCTCGATGCGGGCCGAGGAGTGGTCCGGGCCCTGCCCCTCGAAGCCGTGCGGCAGGAGCATGACCAGCGACGAGCGCTGGCCCCACTTCTGCTCGGCGGAGGAGACGAACTCGTCCAGGATGATCTGGGCGCCGTTGACGAAGTCGCCGAACTGGGCCTCCCACACGGTCAGGGCATCGGGCCGCTCCACGGAGTAGCCGTACTCGAAGCCCAGCACCCCGTACTCGGACAGCAGCGAGTTGTAGATCGCCAGCTGCGCCTGGCCTCCGGAGAGGTGGTTGAGCGGGGTCCACTCCGCGCCGGTGTCGGCGTCGTAGAACACGGCGTGGCGCTGGGTGAAGGTGCCGCGCCGGACGTCCTGGCCGGACATCCGGACCGGGATGCCCTCCATCATGAGGGAGCCGAAGGCCATGAGCTCGCCCATGCCCCAGTCCACACCGCCCTCGCGGGTCATCGCCTCGCGGCGCTCGAGCAGCTTGCGCAGCTTCTTGTGCACGGCGAAGCCCTCGGGGACCTCCACGTGCACCGCGCCGATCCGCTCGGCGGCGTCGGTGGAGATCGCCGTGGTGCGCGGGATCGAGACGCCGGAGTCCGCCTGCTGGGCGGAGGGGCGCTCGATGTTCGAGATCGCGGCGGAGTCGCCGGTGACCAGCGGGATGGAGGAGGTCTGGGCCTCGTGGGTCTCGGCGAAGACCCGCTCCAGCCGCTCCTGGTAGTCCTTCAGCGCCCGGTCGGCCTCCTCCTGGGTGATGTCGCCGCGGCCCACGAGGTTCTCGGTGTAGATCCTGCGGGTCGAGCGCTTCTCCTCGATCAGGTTGTACATCAGCGGCTGGGTCATCGAGGGGTCGTCGCCCTCGTTGTGGCCGCGCCGGCGGTAGCACACGAGGTCGATGATGACGTCCTTGTGGAAGGTCTGCCGGTACGCGAACGCCATCTGGCCCACGTGGGTGACGGCCTCGGGGTCGTCGGCGTTGACGTGGAAGATCGGCGCCTGGAGGCCCTTGGCGATGTCCGTCGCGTAGGTGGTGGACCGGGCCGCGGCGGGCGCGGTGGTGAAGCCCACCTGGTTGTTCACGACGACGTGGACGGTGCCGCCCACGGTGTAACCGGGCAGCAGCGCCATCTGCAGGACCTCGGCCACGACACCCTGGCCCGCGAAGGCCGCGTCGCCGTGCACCTGGATCGGCAGCACCGGGTAGGTGCCGTCGCCCTCGGGGCCGGCCCCCAGGACGTCGGTCTTGGCCCGGGCGATGCCCTCGACGACCGGGTCGGCCGCCTCGAGGTGGGACGGGTTCGCGGCGAGGTAGACCTGGGTCTCGTTGCCGTTGTCGGAGGTGAAGGAGCCCTCCGTGCCGAGGTGGTACTTCACGTCGCCGGAGCCCTCGGTGGTGCGCGGGTCCTGGCTGCCCTCGAACTCCCGGAAGACCTGGGCGTAGGACTTGCCGGCGATGTTGGTGAGCACGTTGAGCCGGCCGCGGTGGGCCATGGCGATGCCCACGCCCGCGAGCCCGGCGTCGGCGGCGTCCGAGATGATCTCGTCCAGCAGCGGGATGAGTGACTCGCCGCCCTCGAGGGAGAAGCGCTTCTGGCCCACGTACTTGGTCTGCAGGAACGTCTCGAACGCCTCGGCGGCGTTGAGCCGGCCGAGGATGCGGAACTGCTCCTCACGGCTGGGCTTCTGGTACCCGTGCTCGAGCTGGTCCTGGAACCACTCGCGCTCCTCCGGCTCCTGCAGGTGCATGTACTCCACGCCGAGGGTCCGGCAGTAGGCGTCCCGCAGCCGGCCCAGGATGGTGCGCAGGCTCAGGACGTCGGCGCCGCCGAAGCCCCCGGTGGGCCACTCGCGCTCCAGGTCCCACAGGGACAGCCCGTAGGTGCGGATGTCGAGGTCCGGGTGCTTGCGCATCACGTACTCGAGCGGGTTGGTGTCCGCCATGAGGTGCCCGCGGACCCGGTAGGCGTGGATGAGCTGCTGGATCCGGGCGACCTTGTTGACCTGGATCTCCGGGTTGACCTGGTTGTCCACGGCCCAGCGCACGGGCTCGTAGGGGATCCGCAGGGCCTCGAAGATCTCGTCGTAGAAGTCCTCCGTGCCCAGCAGGTAGGACTCGATCAGGCGCAGGAACTCGCCGGAGCCGGCGCCCTGGATGACGCGGTGGTCGTAGGTCGAGGTCAGCGTGATGATCTTCGAGACCGCGTGGCGGGCGATGGTCTTGGGGGAGGAGCCCCGGTACTCGGCGGGGTGGTCGAGGGCCCCCACGCCGACGATGCACGCCTGGCCCTTGGACAGCCGCGGCACCGAGTGCACGGTGCCGATGCCGCCCGGGTTGGTCAGGGACACGGTGGTGCCCTGGTAGTCGTCCATGGTCAGCTCGTTGGCGCGCGCGCGGCGGACGATGTCCTCGTACGCGTTCCAGAACTGCATGAAGGACATCTCCTCGGCGCCCTTGATGTTCGGCACCACGAGGTTGCGGGATCCGTCCTTGTTCGGGATGTCGATGGCGACGCCGAAGTTGACGTGGGCGGGGTGCACCGCGACGGGCTTGCCGTCCTGCTCGTCGTAGACGACGTTCTGGGAGGGGTAGTTGGCCAGCGCCTTGATCACGGCGTAGCCGATCAGGTGCGTGAAGGACACCTTGCCGCCACGGTTGCGGGCGAGGTGGCTGTTGATCACGATGCGGTTGTCGATCAGCAGCTTCGCGGGGACGGCGCGGACCGTGGTGGCGGTGGGCACCGTGAGGGACGCGTCCATGTTGGCGGCCACGGCCTTCGCGGGACCGCGCAGCTTGACGACCTTGTCCTCGGCCGGCGCGTCGTGGTTGGGGGCCGTGGCGCGGGCGCGGGCGGGCTGGGCCGGAATGGGCTTCTTCGCCTCCGTGGCATCGGCCTCGCCCTGGTCGGTCTCGGGCCGGCCCTCCGCCTTGGCACCGGACTTGGTGGGTGCGGGAGCCGCCGCGGGCTTCGCCGCCGGCGCGGAGGAGGTCCGCTCAGCGGTCTTCTGCGACCTGGGCGGCTGGGGGGCGGCGGCGGCCTTGGGCTGCGCGGCGGCGGCCTCCGGGGCCGTCTTCCTCGCGGTGGAGGGCGCCTTCTCCGGGGTCTTCTGCGGCGCCTTCTCGGAGGTCTTCGCCGCCGGGGCCTCCGCGGAGCCCGCCTGCTCCGGAGAGGTGTCGCTGTCCGCGCTCATCGACTCGAAGATGGGCCACCACTTCTCGTCCACCGAGTTCTTGTCCGTCCGGTACTTCTCGAACAGTTCGTCGACGAGCCACTCGTTACCTGCGAATTCTTCAGGGATGGGGTGCTGTGGCTGATGTGGCACGGGGAATACGCCTCTTCCATGGTTGATCGCGTGGAGGCCGTCTGCCCGGTCTCCACAGTGTCGGTCCCGGCAGCGTCCGGACCGCCGCCGGTGTTCGTCGCCGGCCGTCTCCCGCGACAGCCGGCGGCGTCCGCCTCCGGGAGCTGCCGGACGGTCGTAGACCGGGCGCGGCCGTACCTCCGGCGAGTCTAGTGATCCGCGCGGCGGCATGGCTAGTCCGCCGCCCCGCCGCGGGGCCGCGTGTCGCGGGCCCCGGCTAGACTGGCGCGCGTGCGCTTCCTCAACACCCCCACCTCCGACCTGACCTACAGCGACGTCTTCCTCGTCCCCTCGAGCTCCCGGGTCACCTCCCGCTTCGACGTCGACCTCACCCCCCGCGACGGCACGGGCGCCACCGTGCCGCTCGTGGCCGCGAACATGACGGCCGTCACCGGGCGCCGGATGGTCGAGACGCTCGCCCGCCGCGGCGGACTCGGGATCCTGCCGCAGGACATCCCGCTCGACGTCATCGCCGACGTCACGTCCTGGGTCAAGGACCGCTCGCCGCGCTTCGAGACGCCGGTGGTCCTCGGCGCCGAGGACACCGTCCACGACGCCCTGGGCATCATGCACAAGCGCCCCCACGGCGCCGTGGTGGTGTGCGGCCCGGAGCGGGCCTACCGCGGGGTGGTGCTCGCGGCCGACTGCGCCGAGGTGGACCGCTTCACCCAGCTCGGCTCGATCATGCGCACCGACGCCCCGGTGTTCCAGCTCGAAGAGGTCCGGGCCGGGTCCGGCGACGACGTCCTCGCCGCCGCCTACGACCGGCTGACCCAGACCCGCGCCCACGTGGCGCCCGTGCTCGACGGGGACACGGTGGTGGGCGTGCTGACACGGAAGGGCACGGTCCGCTCCACCATCTACACCCCCGCGCTGGACGGCGCCGGCCGGCTCCGGGTGGGCGCCGCCGTGGGCATCAACGGAGACGTCCGGGGCAAGACCCGGGCCCTCCTCGACGCCGGCGTGGACGTGCTCGTCGTCGACACCGCCCACGGCCACCAGCGCAAGATGGTGGAGGCCCTCGAGCAGGTGCGCGCGGCGGCCCCCGACGTGCCCGTCGTGGCGGGCAACGTGGTCACCGCCGACGGCGTCCAGGACCTCGTCGACGCCGGCGCCGACATCGTGAAGGTCGGCGTGGGCCCCGGGGCGATGTGCACCACCCGGATGATGACCGCCGTGGGGCGCCCCCAGTTCTCCGCCGTGCTCGAGTGCGCCGAGGCCGCCGCCGGGCTGGGCCGCCACGTCTGGGCGGACGGCGGCGTGAAGCACCCCCGGGACGTCGCCCTGGCCCTCGCGGCCGGCGCCAGCCAGGTCATGGTCGGCTCCTGGTTCGCCGGCACCCACGAGGGCCCCGGCGAGCTGAACGTGGACGCCGACGGCCGCATGTACAAGGAGAGCTTCGGCATGGCCTCGACCCGCGCGGTGCGCGAGCGCACCCGCGGCGAGGGCGCCTTCGACCGGGCCCGCAAGGGCCTGTTCGAGGAGGGCATCTCGAGCTCCAAGATGTACCTCGACCCCGAGCGCCCCGGCGTGGAGGACCTCGTGGACCAGATCACCGCCGGCGTGCGCAGCTCCATGACCTACGCGGGGGCCACGACCCTCGAGCAGTTCGCGTCCCGGGCCGTGGTCGGCATCCAGTCCGCCTCCGGCTACGAGGAGGGCAGGGCGCGCCCCGTCAGCTGGTCGTGAGCAGGCGCCGGACGGGTGCCGCTCCGGTACTCTGGAGCTCTCATGGACTCGTTCAGTAGTTGCCGGCCCGGCCGCGGCGTCCCCCGCCGCGGCCCCCGAGCCGGCTCACCCACCACCCCCCTCTCCGCTCCCGGCCGCACGGCCGCCGCCCGTCCCGCCCGGCGGGCCGCCACGGGAGGCCGCTCCTGATGGAATGGCTGCTCCTGGCGGCGGGTCTGCTCCTGATCCTCGGCACGGGCTTCTTCGTGGCCGTGGAGTTCTCCCTGGTGGCCCTCGACCAGACCACGGTGCGCCGGGCGGTCGCCGAGGGCGACCGGGCCGCGGAACCGCTGCTCAAGTGCCTCAAGTCCCTGTCCACGCAGCTCTCCAGCTGCCAGCTGGGGATCACCCTGACCACCCTGCTCACCGGCTACACCCTGGACCTGGCGCTCCAGTCCTTCCTGCGGGAGCCGATCGCCGAGCTCACCGGCCTGTCCGTGGCGGCCGCCGGGGGAGCCACCCTGGCGCTGTCGATGCTCCTCTCCACGCTGCTGTCCATGCTGCTCGGTGAGCTCGTGCCCAAGAACTGGGCCATCGCGGAGGCGTTCCGGGTGGGCCGGCTGGTCGCCCGTCCCCAGCTCGTGTTCACGGCGGTGTTCAAGCCGTTCGTGGTCACCCTCAACGGCGTGGCCAACCGCGTCCTGCACCTGTTCGGGATGGAGGCCAAGGAGGAGCTCTCGGGCGCGCGCTCCCCGGAGGAGCTGTCCTCGATGGTCCGCCGCTCCGCGAAGATGGGCACCCTGGACGCCGGCACCGCCGCGTTCGTCGCCAAGACCCTCACGTTCGCGGAGCGCACGGCCGCGGACGTCATGACGCCCCGGATCCGCGTGCAGATGCTCGACTCCCACGAGTCCGTGGCGGACGTCGTGGCCGTCGCCTCCCGCACCGGGCACTCCCGGTTCCCCGTGATGGACGACTCCCCGGACGACGTCCGCGGAGTGGTCCACGTCAAGAAGGCCGTGGCCGTGCCCTCGGAGCGCCGCGCCGCCCTGGAGTGCGGGGCGATCATGGAGGACGTCCTGCGCGTGCCCGAGACCGTCCACCTGGACTCCCTGCTCGTGCAGCTGCGCTCCGGCGGGCTCCAGATGGCCGTCGTCGTCGACGAGTGGGGCGGCACCGCCGGTGTCGTCACCCTCGAGGACCTCGTGGAGGAGGTGGTCGGGGAGGTCTCCGACGAGCACGACCGGCTCAGCCTCGGCGCCCTGCAGTCCGCGGCGGGCGAGTGGTACTTCCCGGGCCTGATGCGCCCCGACGAGGTCTCCGAGCAGATCACCGAGCTCGACATCGAGGACGGGCCCGCCTACGAGACCATGGGCGGTTTCATGATGGACCGGCTCGGGCAGATCCCGAAGCCCGGGGACGTGGTCCCCGTCCAGGGCGGGGTGCTCGAGGTCGCCCGGATGGAGGGGCGCCGCGTGGACCGGATCCGCTTCGTCCCCACCCCGGCCGAGCACGAGGACGCCGCGACCGGCGCCCGCGAGCAGGGCGCACGAGAGGAGGACGCACGATGAGCGACTGGGCAGGCCTCGCGTGGCTCGTGGTGCTCCTGGCGGGCAACGCCTTCTTCGTGGGCGGCGAGTTCGCCGTCATGTCCGCACGGCGCAGCCAGATCGAGCCGCTGGCCGAGGAGGGCGACAAGCGGGCCCGGACCGCGCTGTACGCGATGGAGCACGTCTCGCTCATGCTGGCCTGCTGCCAGCTGGGCATCACCGTGTGCTCGCTGCTGATCCTCAACATCTCCGAGCCGGCGCTGCACCACATCGTCTCCGGCCCGCTGGAGCACCTGGGCGTACCGGTGGAGATCGCCGACGTCAGCGGGTTCCTCACGGCCCTGCTCGTGGTCACCTTCCTGCACGTGGTGTTCGGCGAGATGGTGCCGAAGAACATGTCGGTGTCCGCCGCGGACCGCGCGGTGCTGCTGCTGGCGCCGCCGCTCGTGTTCGTCTCCCGCGTGGTCAAGCCGGTCATCGCCACGCTGAACTGGTCGGCGAACCACGTCCTGAAGCTGATGGGCATCGAGCCGAAGGACGAGGTCTCCTCGACCTTCACCCTCGACGAGCTCCAGTCCATCGTGGCGGAGTCCACGAAGGAGGGCACCGTCGCGGACCAGACGGGCCTGCTGTCCGGGGCCCTCGAGTTCTCGTCGAAGCGCACCGCCGACGTCATGGTGCCGTTGCAGGAGCTGGTGACGCTGCCCGAGGACGTGTCCGCGGCGGAGGTCGAGAAGGCGGTGGCACGCACGGGCTTCTCGCGCTTCGCGCTCACGGAGGACGACGGCGAGCTCAACGGCTACCTGCACATCAAGGACGTGCTGTCGATCCCGGAGAGCCGCTACAACGAGGCGGTGCCGGTGACCCGTGTCCGCTCGCTGGCGAACCTGCGGCCCGGCATCGAGATCGACGACGCGCTGGCGGCCATGCAGCGCACCGGCTCGCACCTGGCACGCGTGGTCGACGCCGGTGGGCAGACCCTCGGCGTGCTGTTCCTCGAGGACGTCATCGAGGAGCTGGTCGGTGAGATCCGCGACACCACACAGGACCGGCGGCAGCGCCGCGGGGACCGGGTGGACACCTCCGAACCGCCGCGCTGAACGGCCGCCGACCGGCCCGCCGTGGGGACTCCCGGCGCTTGGTAGCATGAGGCTCCTGATGCAAAGCATTCTCATCGGAGCGCACAGCTCCCGACATCCCGCGGGGGTCCCCCCCGGTGTCGCGACCGCGCAGGAACGGGTCCGCCACGACCGCACTGCTTCCGCCCGCGCGCCCGCGCGCCGTCCTCCGGGCCGCCGCCCTCGCCGGCGCCGCGCTCCTGGGCCTGAGCGCGTGCGCGGACGGCGCCGCCGAGGACGCCGGGCCGGACGACGCGCTGACCGTCGTGACCACCACGACGGTCTACGCCGACGTCGTGCGCGAGGTCGGCAGGGACGCCGTGGTGGTCGACCCGGTCATCGACTCCACGGCCCAGGAACCCCACTCCTACGAGGCCACCGCCCAGGACCGGCTCGCCGTGGCGGACGCCGACCTCGTGGTGCTCAACGGCGGGGGCTACGACGCCTTCATGGAGGACCTCGCCGCCCAGGGCGACGCCCAGGTGGTCGAGGCCTACGAGGCTTCCGGCCTGGCGGGCGGGAGCGCCGAGCCCGCCCCGCACGAGGGCCACGAGCACGAGGGCCACCAGCACGGCGGGAGCGACGAGCACGTCTGGTACGACCTCGACGCCATGGACGAGGTGGCCGTGGCGGTCGCCGGCCGGCTCGCCGTGCTGGACCCGGACGGCGCCTCCGCCTACCGGGACAACGCCGGGGCCTTCGCCGACCGGCTCGCGGCCCTGAAGCAGCGGCTCGCCGACGTGCCCGCCGACAACGCGGCCTTCGTGGCGACCGAGCCCGTGGCGGTCCACCTGCTCGAGGACGCGGGGCTCCACGACGACACCCCCGCGGAGTTCACGGCGGCCGTGGAGAACGGCACCGACCTCCCCCCGCCGGTCCTGCGGGAGGTCCGGGAGGAGCTGCGCAGCGGCCACGTGCAGCTGCTCGCACTCGACGCACGGACCGCCTCGGGCCGGACCGGGCAGCTGCGCGACGACGCCCGGGCCGCCGACGCTGCGGTCGTGGAGTTCACCGAGACCCCGCCCGAGGGCAGCACCTACCTCGAGTGGATGGACGACAACGTCACCGCGGTCGCCGACGCCCTGGGCGCGCTGCGCCCCACGGCCTCGGGCGCGGCCGCCGAGTGAGCGGGGCCCCGGCCGGTGGCGCTCGACCGGGACCACGTGCTCCCCTCGGTCCTCGTCCTCGACGACCACGGCGAGACGGTCGCGCTGCACGGCAGCTCGATCCGGGCGGGCGCCCTGCTCGTCCTGGCGCTGCTCATCGATCCGGCGGCCGTGCGCACGCGCTGCCGAGCAGGTGCGGCCGGTCCGGGGCTCAGGCCAGGACCCGGACCGCCGCGGGGAGGACGTCCACGCGCGCCGGCAGCGGTCCGAGGCGTTCTCCGTCCGCGTAGGCGGTGACGTCCGCGGCGTCCACGGCCACGGAGCGGACCCGTTCGATCCGCACGCTCTCCAGCGCCACGTGCCGGCCCGAGAACAGCCGGGGGAACAGGAAGAGGAAGCGGGCCCGGCCCAGGGGCGCCACGGTGAACAGCTCCAGCAGCCCGTCGTCCTCCCGGGCCCCGGGCACGATCGACAGGCCGCCCCCGATCGACGAGGTGTTGGCGACGTTCAGGAGCACCCCCTCCCGGCGCTCCGTGCGGCGCCGTCCGCCGGCGTCCTCGATCTCGAGCCGGTAGCGGACGGTGCGCAGCCGCACGATCTCCACCAGGACGGCCAGCAGGTACTTGGTGGATCCGGTGAGGCGCAGCCACCGGTTGGCGCGCTCGTTGACCACGGCGTCGAAGCCGGCGCACAGGGCGGTCGCGAAGAAGGACGTGCGCCCGTCCGGGAAGCGCACCCGGCCGACGTCGAGCCGGCGCGGTCCGGGGTCGTCGAGCCGGCGCAGGATCCGCCCCGCCGCGATCACCGGGTCCCGCAGCGGGACCCCGAAGTGCCGGGCCAGGTCGTTGCCGGTCCCGCACGGCACCACGCCCAGCGGGATGTCGACGCCCTGCGCGGCGAGCTCCACGAGCACCCCGAGACCGG
The DNA here is from genome assembly GCF_044462205.1 of Kocuria rhizosphaericola. Classification (NCBI taxonomy): domain Bacteria; kingdom Bacillati; phylum Actinomycetota; class Actinomycetes; order Micrococcales; family Micrococcaceae; genus Kocuria; species Kocuria rhizosphaericola. The sequence goes on from NZ_JBISWK010000173.1 coordinate 10,341, forward strand.
CCTGGACCATCCCGTCCCCGCCCACGACCACGAGCGCCCGGGTCGTGAGGGCCCGCTCCCGCAGACGGTCGCGGACCAGTGCCAGCAGGGCGTCGAGGTCCCCGGCGGAGAGCACCACGGTCTCGTCGCCGCCGGTGCGCAGCAGCTCCGCGGCCCGGTGCGCGTCCTCCAGGGCGCGGCCGCGGCCCGCGTGCGGGTTGACCGCGAGGACGAAGACGCCGCGGGGCGGAGCCGACTCAGCCATCGGCCCGCCGCGCCCCGCAGGCGGCGCACAGGCCGGTGATCTCGATCGTGTGGTCCACCTCGGTGAAGCCGTGGGCTGCGGCGGTGCGCCCGGCCCACTCCTCGATGGTGGGCGCCTCGAGCTCCACGGCGGCGCCGCAGCGGCGGCACACGAGGTGGTGGTGGTGGTGCTCGGCCGCGCAGCGGCGGTAGATCGCCTCGCCGTCGTCGCTGCGCAGGACGTCCAGCTCCCCGAGCTCGGACATCGACTGCAGGATCCGGTAGGTCGTGGCCAGGGAGACGGAGTCGCCGCGCTCCCGCAGCAGGGCGTGCAGGTCCTGCGTGGAGATGAAGTCCTCCAGGGACGCGAGGGCCCGGGAGACGGCACGGCGCTGCCGGGTGTTGCGGACCTCCCCGGCGCCACCGCCGCTGGTTCTCACGCTCACGCCTCGTCCTCTCGTCGCTGGTACCGGGCAGGTCACCAGCTTAACAAGGACCGCCCGACACGTCCTCCGCCGCCCTGGGGGCCCGGCCGGAGCCGGGGATAGGGTGGGCCCATGGAGCTGATCAAGTACACCCACTCGTGCGTGCGGCTCGAGAAGGAGGGCAGGGTCCTGGTCCTCGACCCGGGCAAGTTCTCCGGGCGGGAGGAGCTCGCGGAGGCCCTCGACGGGGCGGACGTCCTGCTCGTCACGCACGTGCACCCCGACCACCTCGACCCGGAGCCGGTGCACGCGCACCTCCGGGCGCACCCGGAGATCCAGGTGTACGCCCCGGCCCCGGTCGCCGCAGGATTGCGGGAGGCCCTCGGGGAGGGCCACGCGATCCACGACGCCGAGCCCGAGACCGTGCTGGAGCTCGAGGGCTTCACCGTGCGGACGTTCGGCGGCCAGCACGCGCTGATCCACCCGCTCATCCGCACCGTGGACAACATCGGCTACCTGGTCGACGACACGGTCTACCACCCCGGCGACTCGCTGGTGGTCCCGCACGGGCTCTCCGCACCCGTGCTGCTGGCCCCGATCCACGCGCCCTGGAACAAGCTGGCGGAGGTCATCGACTTCGTGGTGGCCGTCCGCCCCGAGCGGGTCTTCCAGATCCACGACGGGCTGCTCTCCGACAACGGCTTCGGCGTGATCGAGGGACAGCTGAGCGCGTTCGCCGCGAAGTACGGGGCCGAGTACCGACACCTGGCCACCGGCGAGCGCGTGGCCCTGTAGCCGCGCGGCCGCCGTCCCGCGCGGAGGCCGCGGTCCGACCACCACCCACCACCGGAAGGGAGCACCCGTGAGCACCGTCTTCACGAAGATCATCGAGGGGGAGATCCCCGGCCGCTTCGTCTGGCAGGACGAGCACTGCGTCGGGTTCCTGTCGATCGACCCCCTCTCGCAGGGCCACACCCTCGTGGTGCCCCGCGCGGAGCACGACCACTGGATCGACCTGCCCGAGGACCTGGCGGCGCACCTGATGGTCGTCTCCCAGCGGATCGGGCGGGCCATCGACGCCGTGTGGCGCCCCGCGCGGGTGGGCCAGATGATCCAGGGCTTCGAGGTCCCGCACACCCATGTACACGTGTGGCCGGCGAACTCGATCGAGCAGTTCCAGTTCGCCAACGCGCTCCGCGACCCGGATCCCGCCTGGATGGACGAGGCCGCCGAGCGGCTCCGGGCCGCCCTCGCCGAGGCCGGGCACGGGTCCTCCGTCCCGCAGGCGTGACCCGCGGGCCCGGTGCCTGACGCCGGTGCCCGGGCACCGGCGGCGGGTCAGGCCCGGGCGCCCTCGAGGGCGTCCTTGAGAGCCTTCCGGATCCGCTTCTCCGAGACGGTGTGGGCGGTGCCCAGCTCCTGGGCGAACAGCGAGACCCGCAGCTCCTCGATCATCCAGGCGACCCGGCGCAGCTCGTCGGGCACCGGGGCGTGCGGCGGCAGGGAGTCCAGCGCCGCGTCGTAGTCGTCCTCGAGCTTCTGCACGGCGAGCATGCCGACCGTGTCCCGCTGCAGGTGCCCGGCGAGCTTCTCGAGCCGCACCTCCATCGCCCGCACGTAGCGGGGCAGGTGCTGGAGCTGGTCGTAGCCGGTGGCGGCGACGAAGCCCGGGTGCACGAGGTGCTCGAGCTGGGCCTTCACGTCGTTGAGCGAGTTCACCGCGGCGAGCGAGGACGAGCGCTTGAGCTGCTTGCGGATCCGGCCCGCCCCGGAGAGCACCTGCTCCACGAGCGCGGTGACCTGGAAGACGGTGTCGATGAGCTCCGCCCGCACGTGCTCGTGCAGGGCCTCGAACGCCGCGCGGGTGAACGGGGGGTCCTGCGGGGTGAGCTTGTCGATCGCGGCGACCGTGCAGTCCGCGATGAGCTCGGTCACCGACCCGTGCGGGTTCTGGGTGAAGACCAGCTTCTCCCGGTTGTTGAGGTGCTCCAGCACGTACCGCTCGGGGGAGGGGATGCGCAGCTGCAGCAGGGTGATCACCCCGCGGCGCTGCGCGGCCCGCTGCTCGGCGGCCGAGGAGAGGATGCGCACGCCCACCGTGGTCTCCCGGCCCGCCGCCCGCCCCGCCGTGCCCCGCGGGCGCTCGGGGACGAGCGCCGGCCAGCCCGTGATCCGCTGGCCCGCCACCGTGGTCTCGACACTGCGCGGCAGGTCCTCCTCCGGCCACGCCGTCAGGCCCGAGCGTTCGAGCGCCGGCGGTGCCGGCGCCGCGGCCGGGGGCCTGGGCGCGGGGGTGCGCGGGCCCTCCCGGGCGGGTCCGCGGGCCGGGTCCCCGGAGGGGGCGCCGGGCACCGCGCCGAGGGACTCGGCCAGGGCGGAGCGGATCTCGTCGTGCAGCTCCGACCGGAGCGCCTCGAGGTCCTCACCCTCGCCCAGCACCCGGTTGCGGCGGTCCCGCACCTCGAAGCGCATCCGCAGGTGGGCCGGGACGGCCTCCCAGTTCCAGCATCCCGGCGGGACCACGTGGCCCCGGAGCCGGCGCAGGACCAGCTCCAGGGACGGCTCGAGGGCGTCGACGGCCGGGTCGAAGTCGGCGTCGAGCATCGCCACCGCCTGGCGGGCGACGTCCGGGGCGGGCACGAAGTTGCGGCGCACCGCCTTCGGCAGGGACTTGATGAGCGCCGTGACGAGCTCGGTCCGGAAGCCGGGGATCTGCCACCGGAACTGCTCGGGGTCCAGCTGGTTGAGGAACAGGACCGGCACGCGCACGGTCACGCCGTCGGCCTGCTCGGAGCCCGGGGCGAACTCGTAGACGAGGTCGAGCACCAGTTCCCCGTCGCGGGTGCGCCGGACCCACTGGCGCGGGTACAGGGACTCGTCGTAGCCGCCGGCCTCCTCGTCGATGAGGTCCTCGGGGTCCAGGTCCAGGAGGTGCTCGTCCTGCTGCCGGGCCTTCTTCCACCACGCGTCGAAGTGCCGGGCAGAGACCACGGACGCCGGGATCCGGGCGTCGTAGAACGCGAACAGGGCCTCGTCGTCGACCCTGAGGTCCTTGCGGCGGAGCCGGTTCTCGAGCTCCTCGACCTCGGCCAGGCGCTTGCGGTTGCGCGCGAAGAACCGGTGCCGGGTCTGCCAGTCGCCCTCCACGAGGGCGTGGCGCAGGAACAGCTCCCGCGCCAGGGCGGGGTCCACCCGCCAGAAGTTGATCCGACGCTGCGCCACGACGGGCACGCCGTAGAGGGTGACCTTCTCGTAGGCCATCACGGAGCCCTGCGCCCGGGACCAGTGCGGCTCCGAGACGCTGCGCTTGACCAGGTGCGGGGCCAGCTCCTCGGCCCACAGCGGGTCGATCACGGCGTTGACGCGGGCCCACAGCCGGGAGGTCTCCACGAGCTCCGCGGACATGATCCAGTCCGGGGACTTCTTGAACAGGTTCGAGCCCGGGAAGACGGCGAACCGGGAGCCGCGCGCGCCCTGGTACTCGCGCTTGCGCTCGTCCTTGAGCCCGATGTGGCTCAGCAGCCCCGCCAGCAGCGAGACGTGGATCTCCCGCTCCTTCCCGGAGGGGTCCACCTCACGGCCCTTGCCCACCCGGATGCCGACCTGCTGGCCCATCTGGCGCAGCTGGGCGTAGAGGTCCTGCCACTCCCGGATCCGCAGGAAGTTCAGGTGCTCCCGCTGGCACAGCTTCCGGAACCGGGTCGAGGAGAGCTCCTCCTGCTGCTCCTGGACGTAGCGCCACAGCAGCAGCCAGCTCGTGAAGTCCGAGTTCTCGTCGAAGAACCGCTTGTGCAGCTCGTCCGCCTGCTGGCGCTTCTCCAGGGGCCGTTCGCGGGGGTCCTGCACGGTCAGCGCCGCGGCGAGGACCATGACCTCCCGGGCGCAGCCCCGGCGGTCCGCCTCCACGATCATCCGGCCCAGCCGCGGGTCCACCGGCAGCTGCGCCAGCTGCCGGCCCACCGGGGTCAGCGGCCCGCCGGCGTCGTCGTCCCGCGGCCCCTGCGGGGACGAGCCCCGCGGTTCCTTGAGGGCGCCGAGCTCCCGGAGCAGGGCCACGCCGTCCTTGACGGCCCGGGACTCGGGCGGCTCCACGAACGGGAAGCGCTCGATGTCCCCGGGCTCCTTGACCACCCCGACCGAGGTCATCTGCAGGATCACGGCCGCCAGGGACGTGCGCAGGATCTCGGGATCGGTGAACTCCGCGCGGGAGAGGTAGTCCTCCTCCGAGTAGAGCCGGATGCAGATGCCGTCCGAGACGCGCCCGCAGCGCCCCGCGCGCTGGTTCGCCGAGGCCTGGGAGATGCGCTCGATGGGGAGGCGCTGCACCTTGGTCCGCGCCGAGTAGCGCGAGATGCGGGCCGTGCCCGGGTCGATCACGTACTTGATGCCCGGGACGGTCAGCGACGTCTCGGCCACGTTGGTGGCCAGCACGATCCGGCGTCGGCCCGACGGCGCGAACACCCGGTGCTGCTCCGCCATGGACAGCCGGCCGAACAGGGGCAGGATCTCGGTGTCGGCCAGACCCCGGACGCGTTTCAGGGTGCCCTGCAGCGCCTCCTGGGCGTCGCGGATCTCCCGCTCGCCCGCGAAGAAGATCAGGATGTCCCCGGGCGGCTCGGAGGAGAGCTCCTCGACGGCGTCGCACACGGCGTCGATCGGGTCGCGGTCCTCGTCCTCCAGCCCGTCGCCGGCGTCCTCGGCGTCCTGGCCGCCGTCCCCCGAGCGCGGCTGGGCCAGCGGGCGCCACCGGACCTCCACCGGATAGGTGCGCCCCGAGACCTCGATCACCGGCGCCGACTCGGCGCCCTCGGCCGCCTCCGGCGCGAAGTGCCGGGCGAAGCGCTCGGGGTCGATCGTGGCCGACGTGATGATCACCTTGAGGTCCGGGCGCCGGGGCAGGATCCGCCGGAGGTAGCCCAGCAGGAAGTCGATGTTCAGGGAGCGCTCGTGGGCCTCGTCGATGATGATCGCCGAGTACTTCTGCAGCAGGCGGTCGTGCCGGATCTCGGCGAGCAGGATGCCGTCGGTCATCAGCTTGACCCGCGAGTCGGCGCCCACCTCGGAGGTGAAGCGCACCTGGTAGCCGACCGTGCCGCCGATCTTCTCGCCCAGCTCCGAGGCGATGCGCTCCGCGACCGAGCGCGCGGCGATCCGCCGCGGCTGGGTGTGCCCGATCAGGCCGCGCTCGCCCAGGCCGAGCTCGAGGCACATCTTGGGGATCTGGGTCGTCTTGCCGGATCCGGTCTCGCCGGCGATGACGACCACCTGGTGCGCGGCGATCGCGCCCATGATGTCCTCGCGGCGCGCGGAGACCGGGAGGTGCTCGGGATAGACGATGGTTCGGGGGCTGCTCAGGGATGCTGACATGACCTCCCGATCCTACCGGGGACACGGCCCTCGGAGGGCCCGACCCCGGTGGACGATCGGGCACCGGCGACACGCCGTCGGCGCCGTTCTGTCACCACTTGTGAGCTGCCTCTCATTTTGTGAACGAACGGAAGGTAATATCGCTGACACCACTCGTTCTCGAAAGGACCCACCATGAAGCGACTGTTCCCGATGACGGCGGCCCTCGCCTCCACCGCCCTGCTGCTCACGGCCTGCGGCGGCTCCGACACCGAGGCCGCCGGGGGCGGAGGTGGCAACGGCGAGGCCGTCGAGGAGGCCACCGTCGGGATCAGCCAGTTCGTGGAGCACCCCTCGCTCGACGCCGCGCGGGAGGGCTTCGTCGCCGCGCTCGAGGAGGGCGGCTACACGGAGGGGGAGAACCTCACCCTCGACTTCCAGAACGCCTCCGGCGACCAGGGCACCTCGACCAGCATCGCCTCCAACATGGCGTCCTCGGACGCCGACCTCGTCCTGGCCATCGCCACGCCGTCCGCCCAGGGCGTCGCCCAGGCGGTCACCGACCGCCCGGTGCTGTTCACGGCCGTCACCGACCCGGTCGAGGCGGGGCTGGTCGACTCCCTCGAGAACCCCGGCGGCAACGTCACCGGGACCACCGACATGAACCCGGTCGCCGAGCAGATCGCGCTGGTCAAGCAGCTCGACCCGGACGCGAAGTCCGTGGGGATCATCTACAGCTCGGGCGAGACGAATTCGCAGGTCCAGGTGGAGCTCGCGAAGGAGGCCGCCGCGGAGGAGGGGCTGGAGGTCGTCGAGAAGGCCGTGACCAACACGTCCGAGGTGGCCCAGGCCGCCGAGTCCTTCGACACGGACGCCATCTACGTGCCCACCGACAACAAGGTGGTCTCCGGTCTCGAGGCCGTGATCGCCGCCGCCGAGTCCAAGCAGATCCCCCTGATCGCGGGGGAGGGCGACTCCGTGGAGCGCGGCGCCCTCATCACCCAGGGCCTCGACTACGAGCAGCTGGGGCGCCAGACCGGCGAGATGGCCGTGCGCATCCTCGCCGAGGGCGCGGACCCCGCGTCCATGCCCGTGGAGTCCCAGGAGGACACCCAGCTCATCATCAACCTCAAGGCCGCCGAGCGGATGGGCGTGGAGGTCCCCCAGGAGCTGCAGGACTCCGCCGACCAGGTCATCGAGTAGTCCCGGGCGGCCGGGACGGCGCCGGCGCCCGGAGGACCCCGGACGCCGGCCCGCCCGGCCCCCTCGGCACCCCACCACGACGGGGGCGCGCCCGCCCGATCGGCGGACGGACCCCGTCTCCCACCAATCAGAACGGATCCAGCAGAAGTGATAGCCGGTATCGAACTCGGACTGCTCTACGCGGTCATGGCGCTGGGCGTCTACCTCACGTTCCGGGTGCTCGACTTCCCCGACCTGACGGTCGACCAGTCCTTCACCACGGGCGCCGCCACCACGGCGATGATCATCCTCGGCGGCGGCAGCCCCTGGCTCGCCACCGCCGCCGGTTTCGTGACCGGTGCGCTCGCCGGGCTCATCACGGGCCTGCTCCACACCAAGGCCCACATCAACGGGCTGCTCGCGGGCATCCTCACCATGACCGCGCTGTACTCCATCAACCTGCGCGTCATGGACGGGCGGGCGAACCTGTCCCTGCTCCGCGAGGACACGATCTTCACCCCGCTCGCCGAGCTGGGCGTGCAGGGGACGTGGATCGGCATCGCCCTGTTCCTGCTCGGCGTCGCCGTGGTCAAGGTCCTGCTCGACTGGTTCCTCTACACGGACGCCGGCCTCGCGATGCAGGCCACGGGCGACAACCCGGAGATGATCCGCTCCTTCGGGGTGAACACGGACCACCAGAAGATGCTGGGACTGTGCCTGTCCAACGGGCTCGTGGGCCTCGCCGGGTCCTTCGTGGCCCAGTACCAGGGCTTCGCCGACATCGGCATGGGCATCGGCCTGATCGTCGTGGGGCTCGCCTCCGTGATCCTCGGCCAGGGGCTCTTCGGCTCCCGCACGGTCGTGCTGGCCACCCTGGCCGTCGTCCTCGGCTCGGTCGTCTACCGGCTGGTCATCACCGTGGCCCTGCAGGCCGGGCTCAACCCGTCCGACATGAAGCTGATCTCCGCGGTCCTCGTGGTGGCCGCGCTCGTGGTGCCGCAGCTGCAGTTCTTCAAGCGCCGCCGGGAACGGCACATGGCGAGCGAGGCGGCACGTCTCGTCGACGACCTCACCGACACCCCCGCGACCACGAAGGCAGGTGCCTGAGCCGTGCTCACCATCGACAACGTCCACAAGACGTTCTTCGCCGGGACCGTCAACGAGCGGCGCGCCCTGGCCGGCGTCTCGCTCACGCTGCAGGAGGGCGACTTCCTGACCGTGATCGGCTCCAACGGTGCCGGCAAGTCGACGATCCTCAACGCCATCTCCGGCTCCCTGATCCCGGACACGGGTACGGTGCGGGTCGACGACACCGACGTCACCCGGCTGCCCGAGCACAAGCGCGCCCGGTACCTGTCCCGCGTGTTCCAGGACCCCATGAAGGGCTCCTCGCCGACCATGACGGTCGAGCAGAACATGGCGATCGCGTTCCAGCGGGGGAAGTCCCGGGGCCTCGCCCCGGGGCTCACGAACGCACGCCGCCAGCTCTTCCGCGACAAGCTGGCCAGCCTCGAACTGGGCCTGGAGAACCGGCTGGGCGCCAAGGTGGGCCTGCTCTCCGGCGGCCAGCGCCAGGCCCTGTCCCTGCTCATGGCGACGTTCTCGGAGCCGCGCATCCTGCTCCTCGACGAGCACACGGCGGCCCTGGACCCGCAGCGCGCGGACCTCGTGTCCCGGCTCACCGCGGACATCGTCTCCGAGCAGAACCTCACCACGGTCATGGTCACGCACAACATGGACCAGGCCCTGCGCCTGGGCAACCGGCTCATCATGATGCACGAGGGCCGGATCCTCTTCGAGCTCGACGCCGACCAGAAGCGGTCGATGACCGTGCCCGGCCTGCTCGAGCAGTTCCGCCGGCTGCAGCCGGGGGCGGGGCAGGACGCGTTCGACGACGCTACGCTGTTCGAGAGCGTCAAGACCGAGGACGGTTCCTGACCGGCCACCACCGCCCGACGGTCCACGACCGGCACGGACGACGACGGGGCGGGCCGGGTGCGGCCCGCCCCGTCGCGCGCGTCCGGGCGCTCCGCCCGGACCGGTCCAGCAGCCAGGAGAGCACCGCCGTGAGCCAGACCCCCGACCCGAACCACCCCCGCCGGCGCACCGGGGGGTGGATGCTGGCCGTGGGCGTGGTGGCCCTGTTCCTCGCCACGTTCACCGTGCCGGAGGCCATCCACCACCTCGCGCGCGCCTCGGCGGGAGAGGCCGAGGGCCTGAGCACGCGCGCGGTGGTGGTCACCGTCGTGGGCGCCGTCACCCTGCTCGGCGGCGGGACCCTGGCGATCGCCGGGTTCAACTGGCGCCGCTCGGCGGGGGAGGGCCCCAGCCGCGAGGACCGGCTGCTCGACGAGCAGTTCGGCGACGGCCCGGTGCTCCCCTACGACCCGCGGCACCGGTGGCGGCCCCTCGAGGACGACGAGGACTGACGGACCGGTCCGCTGCGGCCGGCCCGGGGGAGCGACCGCTCACCCGCGGTGCCGCGCCGTCGGGTGCAGCTCGACCGTGCCGGCCGCGCCGTCGACCGTCACGACGTCCCCGGTGCGGATCCGCTCCGTGGCCCCGGGCACCCCGACCACGGCCGGGATCCCGTACTCGCGGGCCACGACGGCCCCGTGCGAGATCGGCCCGCCCATCTCCATGACCAGGGCCCCCGCGGTCAGGAACAGCGGGGTCCAGCCGGGGTCCGTGGACGGCGCCACGAGGATCTCACCGGGCTCGAGGCGGGCGCCGCCGGGGTCCACGACCACGCGCGCCGGTCCCGTGACGCTGCCCGGGGACGCCGCGGCGCCCAGGAGGAGCCCGGACGCGGCCGCGGGGCGGACCGCGGCCATGGCGGTCTCTACGTCGGTGCCGTCCGAGAGCAGCACCCGGGGGACGTGCCGGCGGCGAAGCTCCTGCTCGTGGAGCCGCCGCCGCGCGTCGACGACCCCGTGCCGGTCCGCGCCGCCCACGGCCGCCCGGGCCTCGGCGAGGTCCAGGAAGAAGACGTCCTCGGGCACGGCGATCCGCCCCCGCCGGGCGAGCTCCTCGCCCACGAGCCGGAGCTGGTGGCGCAGCCCTGCGAAGGCCAGGATCAGGCCGAACTTGGGCTGCTCGCGCAGGCCGGCGGTCCCGCGGACCCGGCGCAGCCCGTGGGTCACGAGCCGTCCCCGGAGTCCGCCGCGGGCCCGGGCGCGCCGGGCCAGCTCGGCGGCCAGGTCCTCGGCCGCGGACGCCGCGCGGGCGAACTGCCGGTCGGGGGCCTGCTCCGGGTCCTCCAGGCGGAGATAGTTGGCGAGGGCGTTGAGGACGTGCGCGGGGTCCTCGGACCAGCGGGGGACGCCGAGGTCGATCTCGGCCACCGCACGGTGCCCGTACCGCGCCAGGAACTCCCGCAGCTCCCGCTGGGCGACCGGGGGGAGCGCGCCGTCCGCGTAGCGGCGGGCGAGGTCCCGGGCGTCCTCCTCGAGCAGCGCCCGGGCGGACCCGGGATCCTCGCGCAGCCGGACGGCGGTGCCCCACAGGGTGAGGTCCATCTCGGTCGTCACGTTGTGCGGCAGCCCGCGCAGCACCCCGGCCAGCTCGCCCGGCCGGGCGACCGGCCGCAGCAGCCACCGGACGAGGCCGAGCCAGAGGTAGCCGGCGGCGGGGGCCGGCAGCTGCCGCATCAGCAGCGGGACGACGTCGTGGGCGAGGACCCGCTCGACCAGGTCGAGCCGCCGGCCGGCGGGGACGGGCCCGGCCGGGGCGAGGATGCCGCGCAGCTCCTGCTCCGCCTGCTCCGCCCGGCGCAGCGCGGCGGCGGGACGGAGCAGGGCCAGCACCACCCACGGCAGGGCGCGCACCTGGGGCAGGGTCCGGGCGAGACCGACGGCCGGCGGCCACCGGCGGGACCGGACCGGGGCGAAGCGCGGGTCGTCCATCAGATGCCGGAGCACCGCCTCCGAGCGGGTGTCCGCCGCCCGTGCCAAGCGGGTGATCGCCTGCCGCCCCGCCCGGCTGCGCAGCGGCGGGGTGACGTCCACGAAGAGCCGCAGACCGGGCTGGACGTAGCGCAGGAACGCGGCCTCCTCGCCGCCGCCCTGCGGCAGCCAGCCGTCCGCGATCGCCTGGAAGGCCGAGAGGCCCATCGGCGTCAGCGGCCCGGTCAGACCCTGCACGAGGCTGGCGCACAGGTAGGCGCGCACGCCGGGGCCGGCCGTCCCCGGCACGGGATAGAGGGTGGTGACGGGGCGGGACTGCAGCAGCAGGGTCCGGCCGTCGCGGAGCACGGCGAACTCGAGGTCCTGGGGCGAGCCGAAGTGCTCCTGCGCCCGGCTGCCGAGCCGCGCGAGGCCACGGACCTGCTCGTCGCTGAGGCAGGCCGGCCCGGCGCCCCGGCCGTCGCGGAGGACGGCGCCCGTGGTGCGGTCGAGCACGAACCGGTCGGGGTCCACGGTGCCGCCGACCACGGCCGCCCCCGGCCCGGGCGCGGCGTCGATCACCGTCTCGTCCCGGCGTCCGGTGACCGGGTTCGCCGTGAAGAGCACTCCGGAGACCTCGGCGGCCACCATCGGCTGGACCACCACGGCCATGGCCACCGAGCGCGGATCGACGTCCCGGGCCCGGCGGTAGGCCACGGCCCGGTCGGTCCACAGGGAGGCCCAGCACCGGCGCACCGCCTCGAGCACCGCGTCGGCGCCGACGACGTCCAGGACGGTGTCCTGCTGCCCGGCGTAGCTCGCCCCGGGGAGGTCCTCGGCCGTGGCGGAGGAGCGCACGGCGACGGCCACCGACGGACCCAGTCCCCCGTAGGCGGCGCGGACGGACTCGGCCGCCTCCTCGGGGATCCGCGCGGTGGCCAGCGCGGCACGCGCCCGGGCGGCGAGCGCCGGGTCGGTCACCGCCGCGGTGTCCAGGGCGGACGCCGCCTCCCGGTACACGTCGGCGGTCAGGCAGAAGCCGCCGGGGACGGGGAAGCCGGCCGCCAGGAGCGAGCCCAGGCTCGCGGCCTTCCCCCCGACGACGTCGAGGGCGGCGGCGCCGGCCTGCGCCAGGTCGAGCACGGGGCCCGTCGGGCACCGCGCCGGGACACTGTCCATGATGACCTCCGGAGCCGTTCCGCGCGTCCGGTGCGCCGCCCCCGATCGGGGCACCGGACCTCGCCTGTGCCACGAACTCTAGGGGTGCCCGGGCGCGGGCTCAACGGCCCCGGCGGGCCGACGCGGTGGCGGGCACGACGAAGGCCCCGGACCAGGTGGTCCGGGGCCTTCGTCCCGAGTGGTGCCCGCGATAGGATTCGAACCTACGGCCTTCTGCTCCGGAGGCAGACGCTCTATCCCCTGAGCTACGCGGGCCTTTCACCGCCTCAGCGATGAACCTCGACGATACTAGCAGGTTTCCCGGGGTGCTCGTCGACCGTCCCCGCTCGGGCGCTCCACGGCGCCCGGTTACACTGGTCCGGTGACTCCAGAACAACTTTCTCTCGCCGTATCCGCATGCCTGCAGGACGCCGTGGCCCGGGGCGACCTCGCCCTCGCCGACGGCGCCCAGCTGCCGGAGGTGCGGATCGAGCGACCGAAGAACCGGGAGCACGGGGACTGGGCGACCAACATCGCCATGCAGCTCGCGAAGAAGGTGGGGCGGGCCCCGCGGGACGTCGCCGCCGTGGTCAGGGACCGGCTGCAGGACACCGCGGGCGTGGCCGCCGTCGACGTGGCCGGCCCGGGCTTCCTCAACATCACCCTGGACGCCGCCGCCGCCGGGGAGATCGCCCGGACGATCGTGGCGCAGGGCGAGGCCTTCGGCAGGGCGCGGTCGCTGGCCGGTACGGCCGTCAACCTGGAGTTCGTCTCCGCGAACCCCACCGGCCCGGTCCACCTCGGCGGCACCCGCTGGGCCGCGGTCGGCGACTCCCTCGCCCGCGTGCTCGAGGCGCAGGGCGCGGAGGTGGTGCGCGAGTACTACTTCAACGACGCCGGCGCGCAGATCGACCGCTTCGCCCGGTCCCTGCTGGCCCGCGCCCAGGGCGAGCCCGCCCCCGAGGACGGCTACGGCGGGGAGTACATCACCGACATCGCCACGCGGATCGTCGCCGAGAACCCGGGCGTCCTCGAGTCCGGGGACCCGCAGGAGGCGTTCCGCGCCGCGGGCGTCGAGCTGATGTTCGCCGAGATCAAGTCCTCCCTGCACGACTTCGGCGTGGACTTCGACGTGTACTTCCACGAGCAGTCCCTGTTCGACAACGGCGCGGTGGAGAAGCTCCTCGAGCAGCTCAAGACCTCCGGCGCCCTCTACTTCGCGGACGGCGCCTGGTGGCTGCGCTCGAGCGCCTACGGCGACGACAAGGACCGCGTGGTCGTCAAGTCGGACGGCCAGGCCGCCTACATCGCCGGGGACATCGCCTACTTCAAGGACAAGCGGGACCGCGGGGCGGACCTGTGCATCTACATGCTCGGCGCCGACCACCACGGCTACGTGGCCCGGCTCAAGGCCGCCGCCGCGGCGCTGGGCGACACCCCGGACCGCGTCGAGGTGCTCATCGGCCAGATGGTCAACCTCGTCAAGGACGGCGTCCCCGTGCGGATGTCCAAGCGCGCCGGCAACGTGGTGACCATGGAGGACCTGGTCGAGGCCGTCGGCGTGGACGCCGCCCGGTACTCGCTGACCCGCTTCTCCGTGGACTCCAACATCGACATCGACCTGGGCCTGCTGACCCGGCGCTCCAACGAGAACCCCGTCTTCTACGTCCAGTACGCCCACGCCCGCACGTGCGCCGTGGGTCGCAACGCCGAGACGGCGGGCGTGGCCCGCACGGACGAGCGGGGCGAGGCCGTGTTCGACGCGTCGCTGCTGGACCACCCGATGGAGGGGGAGCTGCTGGCCGCACTCGGCCAGTACCCGTCGGTGCTCGCGCAGGCCGCCGAGTTCCGCGAGCCGCACCGCGTGGCCCGCCACCTCGAGGTGATCGCCGGGACGTACCACCGCTGGTACGACGTCTGCCGGGTGGCCCCGCAGGGCGAGGACGAGGTCACCGACCTGCACCGCACCCGCCTGTGGCTCAACGACGCCGCACGCCAGGTCCTCGCCAACGGCCTGGGCGTGCTCGGCGTCTCCGCCCCGGAGAGGATGTGATCGCATGACCGTCGAACGGACCCCCCGCACCGAGGGCTCCCCCCTGGCCCCGGCCTGGCTCGGCGTGCCCGAGGACCTCGACGCGCTCGACCCCGTCATCTGGCCCGACGCGTTCCGCCGCGGCGAGGACGGCGTGCTGGCCGTCTCGGGCATCCCCGTGACGGAGCTCGCGGAGCGCTACGGCACTCCCTCCTACGTCTACTCCGAGGACACGTTCCGGGCGCGCGCCCGCGAGTTCCGCTCCGCCTTCACCGAGGCGTTCGCGCGGATCGGCGCCGAGGTCTCCGTCTACTACGCCGGCAAGTCGTTCCTGACCACCGAGGTGGTGCGCTGGCTGCGCGAGGAGGGCCTCAACGTGGACACCGCCTCGGGCGGGGAGCTGGCCGTCGCCCTGCGCGCCGGCATGGAGCCCGCCCGGATCGCCCTGCACGGCAACAACAAGTCCGCCGCCGAGATCACCCGCGCCCTCGACCACGGCCTCGGCCGGATCGTCGTGGACTCCCTCGCCGAGATCGAGCTCGTGGCCCACCTGGCGCGCACCCTCGGCGTCGTCGCCCCCGTGCTCATCCGGGTCACTCCCGGCGTGCACGCGTCCACGCACGAGTTCATCGCCACCGCCCACGAGGACCAGAAGTTCGGCCTGTCCCTCGCCGCGCCCGAGGGCGGCGGGGACAGCCCCGCCATGCAGGCCGTCGCCGCGTGCGTCCTGGAGGACGGGCTCGACCTGCGCGGGATCCACTGCCACATCGGCTCGCAGATCTTCGACGCCGACGGCTTCGGGATGGCGGCCGAGCGGGTGCTCGCCTTCATGGCCGACGCCGACGAGCGCTTCGGCCTGACCCTGCCGGAGCTCGACCTCGGCGGCGGCTACGGCATCGCCTACACCGAGGCCGACACCCCCCGCCCGGCCCGCGAGATCGCGGAGGCCCTCGCGGACCAGGTGGCCGGCGCGGCGCGGTCCCTGCGGATGGCGGTCCCGCACCTGTCCATCGAGCCCGGCCGAGCGATCTCCGGGCCGGCCGCGTGCACCCTGTACACGGTGGGCACCCTGAAGACCGTCACGGTGGAGTCCGGTGCCCGGCGCCGGTACGTCTCCGTGGACGGCGGGATGAGCGACAACGCCCGGCCCGTACTCTACGGGGCCGACTACACCGCCGTGCTCGCCAACCGCCGCGCCGAGGGGCCTCCCGTGCTCTCCCGGGTGGTGGGCAAGCACTGCGAGTCCGGGGACATCGTGGTCCGGGACGTCTACCTGCCCGCGGACCTCGCCCCCGGGGACGTGCTGGCGGTGCCCGCCACCGGCGCCTACTGCTGGGCCCTGTCCAGCAACTACAACTGGATCGCCCGCCCGCCGGTCGTCGCCGTGCGCGCCGCCGGGGACCGGCCGGAAGCCCGTCTCATCGTGCGGGGCGAGACCGAAGAAGACCTGTTCGCCCGCGACCTGGGAGCCTGATTGACCGCCTCGACCCCTGAGACCACCCGCCCGCCCTCGACCGTCAAGGTCGCCCTGCTCGGTGCCGGCAACGTCGGCGCCGAGGTGGCCCGGACCCTGCTCGACCACGGCCCCGAGTTCGCCGCCCGCGTGGGCGCGCCCGTCGAGCTCGTCGGCATTGCCGTGCGGGACCTCGCCGCCCGGCGGACCGTCGAACTGCCCGAGGACCTGCTCACGACGGATGCCGAGTCCCTCGTCGACGCCGCGGACGTGGTCATCGAGCTGACCGGTGGCATCGAGCCGGCCCGCAGCCGCATCCTGCGGGCCCTGCACGCGGGCAAGCCGGTGATCTCGGGCAACAAGGCCCTCATCGCCCGGCACGGCCGCCAGCTCCAGGACGCGGCCGACGCCGCGGGCGTGCCCCTGTCCTACGAGGCTGCCGTGGCCGGTGCGATCCCGATCGTGCGGCCCATGCAGGACTCCCTCGCGGGGGACCGGGTGGACCGCGTGCTGGGCATCATGAACGGCACCACGAACTACATCCTCGACCAGATGGACACCACGGGCGCGCAGTTCGACGACGCCCTCGCCGAGGCGCAGCGGCTCGGCTACGCCGAGGCGGACCCCACGGCCGACGTGGACGGCCACGACGCCGCGGCGAAGGCCGCGATCCTCGCGTCCCTCGCCTTCCACTCGACCTTCACCATCGACGACGTGTACACCCGCGGCATCACCGGCGTCACGGCCTCGGACGTCGCCGCCGCCCGCGAGGCGGGCTACGTGATCAAGCTGCTGGCCGTCTGCGAGCGCTGCCCGGACGGCGTGAACCTGCGGGTCACCCCGACCATGATCCCGCGCGAGCACCCGCTGGCTGGCGTGCACGGGGCCTACAACGCCGTGTTCGTCGAAGCCGCGAACGCCGGCTCCCTCATGTTCTACGGGGCGGGCGCGGGCGGTGCCGCCACGGCCTCGGCCGTGCTCGGCGATTTCGTCTCGGCCGCGCGCCGGGTCGTGCTCGGCGGCCCGGCCCAGGGCGCGGACCCCCACGCCCAGCTGCCCGCCGCGCCGATGGACGACGTCCGCACGAGCTTCTCGATCACCCTGACGGTCCAGGACCGGCTCGGGGTCCTGGCGCGGATCGCCCAGATCTTCGCCGACCACGGCGTGTCGATCTTCACGATGCAGCAGAAGGACCACCCGCACGGCGACCCGCAGCTGTCGGAGATCCGCCTCGTGACCCACCGGGGCGCCAACAAGGACCTCGTGGCGACGGTGGACGCCCTGCGCGAGCTGCCCTTCGTCGAGGAGGTCGCCGGCGTGATCCGCGTGGAGCACG
>NZ_JBISWK010000174.1:0-8442 GCF_044462205.1 Kocuria rhizosphaericola
CTAGCTGTACCCAGCCAGGACGTTGGTAGCAGGGGGTGTTGACGTGAGGAGAGCCTCCGGGTGGGGTGTGGCTTGTCTAAGGCCCACATCCACCACGGAGGCTCCCGTGTCCCACCGTAACGCCCGCACCACCGTCCACGGCAGGCTGCTCATCGTCTCCCGGCATCGGTCCGGGATGCCCAAGTCCCACATTGCCAAGGCCATGGGGATCTCGCGCAAGTGCGTGGCCCACTGGATCGCCCGCGACGACACCGAGGGCGAGGCCGGCCTGCACGACCGGTCCTCGCGCCCGCACACCACCCCGACCCGCACCTGCACGAGCACGGAGCAACGGGTCCTGGCGCTGCGCGCCAGGACCCGGCAGGGCCAGGACTGGATCGGGGGCGAGCTGGGCATCCCGGCACGCACGGTGGGCCGGATCCTGGCCCGCCACCAGGTCCCGTACCTGCGGGATCTGGACCCGCTGACCGGGGAAGTCCTCCGGTCCTCGAAGACGACCGCGGTGCGCCACGAACGCGAGCATCCGGGCGAGCTGGTGCACATGGACGTGAAGAAGCTCGGGCGGATCCCTGATGGTGGCGGGTGGCGGGCCCTGGGCCGTGCGAACGCGGTCAGAGATCGCCGCCACGGGCCCGGCTTCGACTACGTGCACACGGTGGTCGATGACCACTCGAGGCTGGCGTACTCCGAGATCCACGCCGATGAGAAGGGCACCACCTGCGCGGGGTTCCTGACCCGGGCGGCCGCCTACTTCGCCGCCCACGGGATCCCGAGGATCGAGCGGATGATGACGGACAACGCCTTCGCCTACCGCCACTCCACGGCCGTGCGGGCGGTCGTCGCCGCGCTGGGGGCCAAGCAGGTGTTCATCCGCCCGCACTGCCCGTGGCAGAACGGCAAGGTCGAGCGCCTCAACCGCACCCTGGCCACCGAGTGGGCTTACCGGCAGGTCTTCACGAGCAACGACGAACGCACCGCGGCCCTTGCCCCCTGGATCGAGTACTACAACACTGAAAGACGCCACAGCGCACTCGGCGGACTCCCGCCGCTCAGCCGCCTGCGACCAACCTCATGACCGGGTACATCTGTAAGAGGGCATGACGTTATTGGCAGGGGCCGGGACGCGTGAGGCCGGGGGCTGATCGCCGCAGGCGGTATGGGGCCGATGGTAATTGAAGTGGTTCACCCACACCCCAATCGCCTTCCGGCGGGCCTGCTCGCTGGCGTAGGGGCGGATGTAGAGCACCTCGTCGGCCAGCAGGCGGTTGTATCGCTCCACCTTGTCGTTGTGCCGCGGCGTGTAGGGGCGGATGCGCTGGTGCCGGCCGGCCAGGGCAAGCACGCAACGAGTGAAGTCCTTGGCCCGGTAGTTGGCGCCGTTGTCGGTCACGATCCGGTGCAACCGGGGGATGCCGTGGGCGGCGAAGAAGGCTCTCGCCCGGCAGAAGAACCCGATCGTGGTCACCGCCTTCTCGTCCTCGAGAGCCTCGGTGTAGGCCAGCCTCGAGAAGCCGTCCACGGCCGAGTGCAGGTAGGTGTAACCGACCTTCGCCCCGGGCCCGCGCTTGGCCGCCTTCGCGGCGGTGGAGCCGCGGCCGTGGGCCCGCCAGCCGCCGCCGTCGGGGATCTTGCCGATCTTCTTCACGTCGAGATGGACCATGTGCCCGGGCCAGGCGGCGCGGATCCGGCCCGGGGTCCTGCGGGAGTTCTCGCCCTCAGGGGTGAGGTCGCGCAGGCGGGAGATCCCGAGTCGGTGCAGCCAGCGGCCGACGGTGCGCAGACTGATCGTCACGGCAAGGTCGACCAGGTGGCGGTGGATGCGCCGCGCCGACCACTTTCGCTTCCGGCGGAGCGCCTCGATGAGCTCGACGACCGCAGCCGGGGTGCGGGTGCTGCTGCGTCGCGGGGTCGAGGGCCGGTCGGTGAGTCCGGCTTCGCCGGACTCGAGGTAGCGGGCCACCCAGGTGGCCACGGTCGGGCGGGAGACCCGGAACTCCGCGGCCACGTGGGCCTTGGGGATCCCGTCGTCGAGGTGGCGCAACACCATGCGCAGCCGGCCGGTCGGGGTCAGGGGTGCATTAACGTGGGTCATGAACGGGCTCTCTCGCGCGGACGGACGGTGTAGGAACTTCCGTCCTGTGACGAGGAGCCCGTTCCTCATCTCATCGACGCACCCGTGCCAAGAACCTCATGACCCACAACAGCTAGCCAAGGTCGCCGCGGCACATCTGCGTGCCCGGTGTAGCGTTCATGAAACGAAAGTGTGGGCAAAATGTGGGCCTTCCGAGGAAAGCAATAGGGTCCCACCGGCAAAACGCCTAGTGGGACCCTAGTTCTTGCTCCCCCGACTGGACTCGAACCAGTAACCCTTCGATTAACAGTCGAATGCTCTGCCAATTGAGCTACGGGGGACCGTGCACGCACGCGTGCAACGAGCCATCACTTTACCGTCCCCGCCGGGCTTCGACAAATCCGGTCCCGCCGGGGCGGGTCAGTCCTGACGGAGGCCGCGCCGCTGCATCTCCAGCTCCAGCAGCTCCCGCTGGAGCTGCTGGTAGCGCTCGCGCTGCCCGGTGGGGTCGGTGCGCTGGAGCTCCGCGAGCCGGTCCGACTTCCGGCGGTTGATCTGCAGCTCGAAGAGGCGGTTGAGGATGTCCGCGGTGTAGCGCTCCAGCTGCTGCTGGGTGGTGGCGGGCAGCGGCGTCACCGCGAGCTCGGCGAGGTAGCCGTGCAGGGGCTCCGGAAGGTGCCCGCGCACCGCGTCCACCCAGACCTGACCGCTCGGCACGGCGGACCCGCTCCCGAGGAGCCCGGCGCGGGCGGCCAGGACCGCGTCGTGCACGGCACCGTGCACACGGTAGCGGAAGGCGCTGAGGCCGAACTCCTCCCAGTGCCGCTCGAGCATCAGGTCCGGGCACTGGATGACCGTCTCGAGCGCCTCGCGCTCCATCCGGGCCACGGGCTCGCGGGGGTCGGGCAGCTCGACCGGGGCGGGCCCGGACGCCTCGGGCTCGGCCGGCTGGTGCGGGGCGGGGCGCTCCTCGCGCTGGGCGCGGCCCGCGGAGTCGACGGCACGCTGGACCTCCGCCGGCTCGAGCCCGAGCCAGCCCGCCAGCTGCCGCGCGTAGGCGGGACGCAGGGAGCGGTCCCGGATCCGCGCCAGGATGGGGGCACAGGCCCGCATCGCCCGGATGCGGCCCTCGATGGAGTCGAGGTCGAAGTTCTTCAGCGTCGCCCGGATCGCGAACTCGAACAGGGGCCGGCGGTTCTCCACGAGCTCGGCCACGGCCGCGTCCCCGCGGGCGAGCCGGAGGTCGCAGGGGTCCATCCCGTGGGGCTCGACCGCCACGTAGGTCTGCGCCACGAACTTCTGGTCCTCCTCGAAGGCCCGCAGGGCGGCCTTCTGCCCGGCGGCGTCGCCGTCGAAGGTGAAGACCACCTCTCCCCCGCCGCCGTCGTCGGAGAGGAACCGCCGCACGATCTTGATGTGCTCGGCCCCGAAGGAGGTGCCGCACGTGGCCACCGCCGTGGTCACGCCCGCGAGGTGGCAGGCCATGACGTCGGTGTAGCCCTCGACGACGACGAGGCGCCGCTGCTTGGCGATCTCCCGCTTTGCGAGGTCGATGCCGTAGAGCACCTGGGACTTCTTGTACAGGGCGGTCTCGGGGGTGTTGAGGTACTTGGGGCCCTGGTCGTCGTCGTGGAGCTTGCGGGCGCCGAAGCCGATGACCTCGCCGGCGACCGCGCGGATGGGCCACACGAGCCGGCCGCGGAACCGGTCGTAGAGGCCGCGGTTGCCCTCGGAGAACATGCCGGTGAGCTTGAGCTCCTGGTCCGTGAAGCCGCGGTCCCGCAGGTGCTTGAGCAGGTGGTCCCAGCCGCGGGGCGCGTAGCCCACGCCGTAGCGCCGGGCCGCCTCGCCGTCGAAGCCCCGCTCGCCCAGGAACTGCTGGGCGGGGGCCGCCTGGCGGGTGTAGAGGTTGCGCTGGAAGAACTCCGCGGCGACCTTGTGCGCGTCCAGCAGGCGCTGGCGGCGCCCGACCTCCTCCTTGTTCGGCCCGGAGCCCTGCTCGTAGTGCAGCTCGTAGCCGACCCGGGCCGCGAGCTTCTCCAC
This sequence comes from Kocuria rhizosphaericola, assembly GCF_044462205.1. Taxonomy (NCBI): domain Bacteria; kingdom Bacillati; phylum Actinomycetota; class Actinomycetes; order Micrococcales; family Micrococcaceae; genus Kocuria; species Kocuria rhizosphaericola. The sequence continues at coordinate 4,115 of NZ_JBISWK010000174.1, forward strand.
GGTCTCGGAGAAGGTGGTGTGGTCCATGGTCATGAGGAAGGAGATGACGTCCCCGGACTCGTCGCAGCCGAAACAGTGGTAGGTGCCCATCTGGGGCCGCACGTGGAAGGACGGGGTGCGCTCGTCGTGGAACGGGCAGAGCCCCTTCCAGGAGCCGATGCCGGCGCTCTTGAGGGTGACGTAGCCGTCGACGATCTCCTTGATGTCGGTGCGCGCCCGCACCTCGTCGATGTCCTCGCGTCTGATCAGTCCTGCCACACGGACAGTCTAGGCGCGCGGCCCTCGGAGCGGGCACCGCGTGCGGGGGGTCAGCGGGAGCGTTCCAGCAGATCCTGCCGGGTCCTGGTGCCGGTCAGGGCGAGCCCGCCCAGGGCGCCCACCGCGGCGAAGGCGAAGAAGCCCCACGGGTAGGCCAGGCCCGCGGTCAGCAGGGTGCCGCCGACGACCGGGCCCGAGATCGCCCCGAGCCGGCCCACCCCGGCGGACATGCCCAGCGCCGTGGCGCGCACCCGCGGCGGGTGGTTGGCGGCGGTGAACGCGTACACGAGCACCTGGGAGGAGAACACGAAGCAGCCGGTGACGAGGATCAGCACGTAGATGCCGAGCAGCGGCAGCTTGATCGCGAGGGATGCCAGCAGCACGGCCGACCCGAGGAACCAGATGATGCCCGCCACGCGCGGGGTGATCCGGTCGGCCACCCGCCCGGCGACCGCCAGCCCCGCGATGGCGCCCACGTTGAGGACCAGCAGGAAGCCGAGGGAGTTGCCGAGGTCGTAGTCGGCGGCGCGCATAATCTGCGGCAGCCAGGTGTTGAGGCCGTACACGAGCAGCAGCCCCATGAAGGACGCGATCCAGATCGCGATCGAGTTCCGGCGCCAGCCGGCGGAGAGCAGCATCGTGGCGCCGACCTTCTCTGCCTGCTCCTCGTCGGTGTGGTGCTCCAGCCGCACCCCGTAGTGCTCGGCCACGGCACGGGCCTCCGCGAGGCGCCCCTTGGACGCGAGGAACGAGGGCGACTCCGGGAGGAACACGACCATGAGGGGCACGAGCACGAGCGCCGGCAGGGAGCCCAGGACGAACATCTCCTGCCAGCCGAACTGGCGGACGACGACGATGGCGATCGCGGCGGTGAGCACCGCGCCGACGTGGTATCCGGTCATCACGAGGGTCGTGGCGTTGGAGCCCCGGCCGAGGCGTGCGAACTCGGTGACCATCGCGATGGCGGTGGGCAGGCATCCGCCGAGCCCCAGGCCGGCGAGGAAGCGCAGGAGACCGAAGACGAGGACGCTCGGGGAGAACGCCGCGGCGAACGTCAGCAACGAGAACAGGACCACGGCCCCGATGAGCATCTTCCGGCGCCCGAGCCGGTCGGTCAGGTAGCCCATGGTCAGGGCACCGATCATCATGCCCACGAGGCCGACGGTGGCCACGGCGGTGCCCTGGGCGGTGGTCATGCCCAGTTCGTTGTTCTCGAGCATGGACGGCAGGACCGCCCCGAGCACCACGGCGTCGAAGCCGTCGAGCAGCACGGCGATCCAGCACAGCGGCGCCACCCATCCCCGGGAGCGGAGGACCGGCCGGGTGCCCGAGGAGGAGGGGGATGCCGCCCGCGGGGCGAATCCGGTGGAGTTTCCCATGACAGTCGAACCTTTGTGAGGAGGGGCACAAACGCGCCGAGTCTAGGGAGCGGCGCCGTGAGCGACCCAGCCCGCAGTCATTGAACGGGATCCGGTGCCGTCCCGGCACGGCGGGTCACCAGAGCGGCTTGTCCCCCACGCGCCAGTGGGTCCCCCGGATCCGGTCGTGCAGGGACACGGCGGACAGGTCGGTGAGGGACGCGATCTGGTCCACGACGAGGCGCAGCCGGGCGGCCTCCGTGCCCGGCCCCTCGCCGAGGTCGTGCCAGTCGGCGGCGAAGGCGGGCGAGAGGTGGCGGCCGTCCGAGTCCATCAGCGCGCCCACGAGGATCGAGAGCACCTCCTGCTGGTTGTCGTAGATCGGCTGGGCGTCGCGCACGGTGATGACGTAGGTCGTGGCGACGCCCTTGAGCACGCCGATCTCCTCGGTGGTCTCCTGCGGCACCACGAGCTGGGCGTCGTAGCGGGTCAGCGGGTCCTCGCCGTAGATGTCCCGGGTGGCGCCGACCGCGGACATCGCGAAGCGGCCGATGAGCTGGCTCGTCATGTTCTTGAGCCGTGCGAGGTCCTTGCGGGACCCGTCCATCTCCCGGACCCACAGGGACGAGTCCTCCAGGCGGGCCAGGGCGGCGTCCAGGGACCCGGGCGCGGCCTCGGGCAGGTACCAGCGCCGGGTGAGCTCGAGCACCCTGTCCCGCTGGGTGGTGTCGGCGAGCCAGCCCAGCTGCACGAGACCGGAGGCGATCGCGTCCTCGACGTCGTGCACGGAGTAGGAGATGTCGTCCGAGAGATCCATGACCTGGGCCTCGAGGCACTTGGTGCGCTCCGGGGCGCCCTCGCGCAGCCACGCGAACACCGGCAGGTCGTCCGTGTAGACCCCGAACTTCGGGGACCGCGTCCCGTCGTGGCGCAGCGGGGCCTCGTGGGCCTGCCACGGGTACTTGCACACCGCGTCCAGCACGGCGCGGGTGAGGTTCAGACCGGCGGGCCCCCCGGCGTCGTCGAGCACCTTGGGCTCGAGCCGGGTGAGCAGGCGCAGGGTCTGCGCGTTGCCCTCGAAGCCGCCGATGTGCTGGGTCAGCCGGTGCAGGGCCGACTCCCCGTTGTGCCCGAACGGCGGGTGGCCGAGGTCGTGGGAGAGGCAGGCGGCGTCGACGACGTCGGGGTCGCAGCCGAGCATCCGGCCCAGCTCCCGGCCGATCTGGGCGACCTCGAGGGAGTGGGTCAGGCGGTTGCGCACGAAGTCGTCGGTGTCCGGGGAGACGACCTGGGTCTTGGCCGCCAGCCGCCGCAGCCCCGACGAGTGCAGGATCCGGGCGCGGTCCCGCTCGAAGTCGGAGCGGTACTTGTTGTGGTGGTCCTCCGCCACCCAGCGCGCGACGTCGCGGGCCTCGTAGCCCGGGGCGGGCGCGCCGGTGCGGTCGATCTCGATGGACGTGTGGGGCATGCCCGGTCCTTTCCGTGTCGTGGGGGCCGGCTCAGCCGCCGGAGACGTCGAGCTCCGCCGCGACCAGCCCCAGCCGCTCGGCGTCCCCCAGCTCGCGGGAGCCCAGCCAGCCGTCCGGCAGGTGCGGCTTCTTCGGGGACCCGGCCCGGCCGCGCGGCCCCTCGACCGCCTCGCCCGGGTAGCCGAGGGACAGGTCGAGCTCGTCCAGCAGCTCGCGCAGGGTCGCGAGGTCCGGCACCTGCGCCATCCGGGCGCGCAGCTCCCCGCCCACCGGGTATCCCTTGAAGTACCAGGCGACGTGCTTGCGGATGTCGCGCAGCCCCTTGGCCTCGTCGCCGAACATCTCCACGAGCAGCTCGGCGTGGCGGTAGATCGTGCGGGCCACCTGGTCCACGCCGGGGCGGAAGCGGTCGGGGCGGCCCTCGAAGGCGGCCTGCAGGTCCCCGAAGAGCCAGGGCCGGCCCTGGCAGCCACGGCCGACGACCACGCCGTCCACGCCGGTCCGCTCGACCATGCGCACGGCGTCCTCGGCGCTCCAGATGTCCCCGTTGCCGAGCACGGGCACGTCCGGCAGGGCCTCCCGCAGCTGCGCGATGGCGTCCCAGTCCGCGGTCCCCGAGTAGTGCTGCTCGAGGGTGCGCCCGTGCAGGGCGACGGCCGCGACGCCGCAGTCGCGGGCGATCCGGCCGGCCTCGAGGTAGGTCAGGTGGCCGTCGTCGATGCCCTTGCGCATCTTGACCGTCACGGGCACGTTGCCGCGGGCGGCCTCCTCGACGGCGGTGCGCACGATCGCGGTGAACAGGTCGGTCTTCCAGGGCAGGGCGGAGCCGCCGCCCCGCTTGGTGACCTTGGGCACGGGGCAGCCGAAGTTGAGGTCGATGTGGTCGGCCCGGTCCTCCTCCACCACCATCCGCACGGCCTGGCCGACATGCACCGCGTCCACGCCGTAGATCTGGATGGAGCGGGGCGTCTCGTCCGGGTCGTGGTCGATGATCCGCATCGACTCGGGCCGCCGTTCCACGAGGGCGCGGGCCGTGACCATCTCCGTGACGTAGAGGCCGCCGCCGTACTCGCGGCACAGCCGGCGGAACGCCTTGTTGGTGACCCCGGCCATGGGGGCCAGCACCACGGGGACGTCGATCGTGAGGTCGCCCAGGTGCAGCGGCGGCAGGTCGAGCCGGGCGGGCTGGTTCTCGGTACGGGTGTCCATCACCGGGGAATTCTCTCACGGACGGGGACGCCGC
>NZ_JBISWK010000175.1:0-19969 GCF_044462205.1 Kocuria rhizosphaericola
GGGAGCGCCCCCGGGGCCCTGCGGCGTCCTGTGCGCTCAGATCCAGCGCGGGTTCCCGACGTCGGCGCCGACCTCGAGACGGTGTCCGCCGCGGCCGGAGGCCCACTGCGCGACCGCGGCCAGGTCCCCGCGCACCGTGGTCCCGGAGTCCTGGTCCGCTCCCGTCCCGAGCTCGCCGAGCTCGGGGGCGTCGGAGACCTGGATCCGCAGCCCGGGGTCCTTGTCCTGCGCGGCCCAGTTGCCGACGACGTCCGTCAGCAGCCGGGTCAGGACCTCCCGCGGGACGTCCGCGAAGCGGGCGCCGTTGTCGAGGTCCACCGCGTGGATCCAGACCTCGCGGTTGCGCATCCAGAGGGTCTCCGTCAGCGGCACGGTCCGGCCCTGCGCGGTCCTCACCTCGTGGCCCCACGCCTCGTCCGGGGTGTCCCGCCACTCGACGTTGAGGGACACCGACGCGTGGTCGTTCAGGTGCCGCAGGGCCCGGGCCGGGAGCGTCGCGCCGTAGGCGATCTCCTGGTTGCGGGCCTCCGGAGAGGAGTACATCGGGGTCTCCACGCCCGTGTTGGCCCACTGCACGAGCCGGGTCAGGGCACGGGCGTTGTAGCCCACGTGGGCGATGACGTGCCGGCGGCTCCAGCCGGGCAGCAGCGACGGGCCGTCGAGCTCGTCGTTCATGAGCTCGTTGACCTTGCGGGACCAGAAGGCCGTGCCGCGGCGGACGAGCAGCAGCTGGGCCTTGAGGTCCTCGTCCGTGGTGAGGTCCTGACGGGCAACCATGGGGGCCTCCTAGGCTGGGTCGACGATCTTGTTGGTAAGCACACCCAGACCGTCGATCTCGACCTCGACCACGTCGCCGGACTTGAGGAAGACCTGCGGGTTGCGGGCCCGGCCCACGCCGCCGGGCGTGCCGGTGAGGATGATGTCCCCGGGGTTCAGGGGCAGCATCGTGGAGAAGTAGGAGACGAGGTGCTCGGGCGTGAACAGCAGGTCCCCGATCGAGTGCTCCTGCATGGTCTCGCCGTTGACGCGGGTGTGCAGGGTCGCGGCGGCGGGGTCGAACTCGTCGGCGGTGACCATGACGGGGCCCACCGGGGTGGACTTCGCCCAGATCTTGCCCTGCAGCCACTCCTTGGTGCGGAACTGCCACTCGCGCATCGAGATGTCGTTGGCCGCGGCGTAGCCGGCGATGTACTGACCGGCGTCGGCCTCGTCCACCTTGTACGCGCGCTTGCCGACGACGACGACGAGCTCGCCCTCCCAGTCCAGCTGCGGGTCCTCGGCCACGGCCTCGATGTCGTCGTTCGGGCCGGTCAGGGTCTCGGTGAACTTGGCGAAGATCGTGGGGTAGCTCGGCAGGTCGCGGCCCATCTCCTGGATGTGGCTCTTGTAGTTGAGCCCCACGCACAGGACCTTGCCGGGGTCGGCGACGATCGTCTCGAGCTCGGCGTCGGCGGCCGGGTGGGTCGGCCCGGAGGCGTCGGCGGCGATCTGCTTCCAGTCGTCCTGTCCCAGCAGGGCGCCGAGGTCCGCATAGCCCTCGATCTCGGTGAAGACCTCACCGTCGAGGCGGGCGGCCGTGGTGGCCCCGTCGGTACGCAGGGTTGCAAGCTTCATAGGGTCTGTTCTCCTGGGTCGGTGTGCGGTGGCGCCCGGTGGGGCGTCCCGGACGTGGTCCGGCGCGCGGTGCGGGCTGCGCCGCGCGCCGGAGGGGGACGAGGGTGCTACTTCTCCTCGCCCTCCACGAAGGTGCGGTTGAAGTTCAGCTTCTCGACGATCGGCTGATCGCCGAACTTGAACAGGTCGAACTCGGTCTCGGCCTGGATCTGCCACGCGGTCCAGGACGGGACGACCACGAGGTCGCCCTTCTCGACCTTACGGACCTCGCCGTCGAGGACGAACCGGCCGCGGCCCTCGAAGACCTGGTAGACGCTCGAGCCGACCTCGCGGGTGGTGCGGGTCTCGGTGCCGGGACGGAAGCGGTGGAACTCGGCCCGGATGGTGGGCATGACGTCCCCGCCGTTGGTGGGGTTCACGTACCGGACGGCGGCGTGCCCCTGCTCGACGGTGGCGGGGTAGCCCTCGTCCTCGATCCGCAGCTGTTCGGACAGCGCCCGGTCGGTGTGCTCCCACCGGTAGGCCCCGATCGGGGAGGACACGGTGTTCTGCAGACCCGACAGCGGGCGCAGGCCCGGGTGGCACCACAGCCGCTCGCCGCGGGAGAACTCCGGAGTGGACTCGTCGGTGACCCGGTCGATGCCGAACTCGAAGAACGCGGTGTCGGTGTAGTGCACGAACGGGATGTCGAGGCCGTCGATCCACGCCATCGGCTGGTCGAGCTCGTTGTGGTGGCCGTGGAAGTTCCAGCCCGGGGTCAGCAGGAAGTCGCCGCGGGACATCCGCACCGGGTCGCCGTTGACCACGGTCCACACGCCCTCGCCCTCGACCACGAAGCGGAAGGCGTTCTGGGAGTGCCGGTGCTCGGGGGCGACCTCGTGGCCGCCGAGGTACTGGATCGCGCACCACAGGGTGGGGGTGGCGTACGGGCGCCCGCCCAGTCCGGGGTTGGCCAGCGCGATGGCCCGGCGCTCCCCACCGCGTCCCACGGGCACCAGGTCACCGGCCCGCTCGGCCAGCGGCAGCAGGTTCTTCCACTCCCACACGAACGGCACGGCCGCCGACTGCGGGGCCTCCGGCATGAGATTGCCGATCTCCGTCCACAGCGGGATCATGTGGCCCGCGTCGAAGTCCTGGTAGAGGGCGTCGAGCTGGGCCTGCTCCTCCGGCGTGGGGGCCGGCACCGTCATCCGGTTGTCGTGACTCATGGTGAGCTCCTCGGTACTCGCGGGCCGCGGGGCGGACCACGCTGCGCTGTGATGTGAGTTACTGGCCACGCTAGAGCAGGCCCCGCCTCGACTCGCAATGAATTCTGCTGGATGGAAACTACGCCGTGGTCTCAGCGGTCGCTCCGGCCCGGCTCGCCGGACTCGGTCTCCGCGGCGATCTCCCCCTCGATCTCCCGGCACACCTCTCGCAGCGCCCGGATCACCGACCGGTCCTCGATCACGGCGGCCCGCTGCGCGGGGACGGACACCGACAGGGCGGCCAGGGCGTGCCCCGCTGGGTCGCGCACGGCGCAGGCCACGGCGGAGACCCCGCGCTCGGCCTCCTCGCGGTTGAAGGCCAGCCCCACCGAGCGGATCATGGCCAGGGACCGGACGAAGGAGCCGAAGGCCGCCTCGTCGAGGTACTCCCCCACGGTGCGGGCCGAACCCGTGCGGAACAGCCGGGCCAGGTCCTCCTCCGGGACGTAGGAGAGCAGGACCTTGCCCGCGGAGGTGGCGGTCGCGGGGAGGACGGCGCCCCGCCGGTCGCCGACCTTGAGGAACCCCGCGCCCTCCACGGAGCTGAGGAAGCGGACGGTGGTGCCGACCCGGACCATGAGGTTCGTGGTCTCGTGGGTCCGCTCGCTGAGCAGCTCCAGGTAGGGCTGCACGAGGGCGCGCAGCCTGCTGTGCGACCCGGACTCGGGCACCGAGACACCGAGGCCCGGCCCCGCGAGGTAGCGACGGGAGTCGTCCTGGACGGCGAAGCCGCGGTAGACGAGCATCGACAGGAGGCGGTGAGCGGTGGAGGGAGCGACACCCAGCTCCTGCGCCACGTCCTTGAGCCGCACGCCACCCGAGTCGCGCAGCATCTGGAGCAGGCGCAGGACGTTGTCCACGGACTGCAGGGAGTAGGCCGGCTTCCGCTCCAGGTCCTGGTTCTGCACGGGCCCAGTCTAGGCGCCCCCGGCGGTTAGGTGGAGATCCGCAGCACACGGCGATTTCCACTCTGCAGAATTAGTTTCGGAACTCCGAAGTCACGGGCACATCCTGGTGTGACACGTCGCACGTCAGTGGCGCCCCGCACCTGCGAAACGGAGTCCCCATGTCCGCAACGGTCCACGCCGACGTCGTGCCGCCCGCCCCGGTGGACCGGCACGCCCGCTGGATCGCCGTGCTGGTGTGCTGGCTGCTGATCGTCTTCGACGGCTACGACCTCATCGTCTTCGGCACCGTCAAGCCCGCTCTCATGGAGGAGTGGGACGTGTCCCAGGCGACGGCCGGCACGGTGGGCTCCTCGGCGTTCCTCGGCATGATGATCGGGGCGGTCTTCGCCGGGCGGCTCTCCGACGGCGTATATCCGGTGTTCATGCTCTTCGCCGGCGCGGCGGCCGTCTCCACGGTCCTGCAGTTCGCTCTCCTGCCCGTCATCAGAGGGGCCGGCCGGGCCCCCCGGCTCGTACGGCCCGAGCCGACAGCCTGACATCGTCCACCTCAGCCCGAAAGGAACCAACACCATGGCACAGCACACCAAGGTCCTCGTCATCGGAGGCGGCATCGGCGGCTTCGGCAACGCCCTCGTCCTGCGCCGGCTGGGCGCGGAGGTCGAGCTCGTGGAGCAGGCCCCCGAGTTCGGGGAGGTCGGCGCCGGTCTGCAGATGTCCCCGAACGCCACCCGCCTGCTGCGCGAGTGGGGCGTGCTCGACCGGGCCGTCGAGACCGGCGTGGCCCCCCGGTACATCGTCTTCCGGGACGCCCTCACGGGCGAGGAGCTGCTGCGGGAGGACGTGACCGGCGAGTACTACGAGCGCTACGGCGCCCCCTACATCGTGGCCCACCGCTCCGACCTGCACCGCCTGCTCATGGAGGAGTGCGACAAGCTGGGCGTGACCCTGCACAACAACGTCCGGGTGGCGAGGACCGAGAACGTCGAGGCGGACGGGCGCACCGTCGCCCGGGCGACCGCGGACGACGGCCGGGTGTTCGAGGCCGACGCGATCGTCGCCGCGGACGGGATCAGGTCCGTGGTCCGCGCCCAGCTCTCCGACGACGAGCCCGTGGGCTCCGAGTACGTCGCCTACCGCGGCGCCCTGCCGATCTCGCAGATCAAGCACTCCGGCGACATGGAGGCCGTGGTCGTGTGGATGGGCCCCGAGTGCCACCTCGTGCAGTACCCGCTGCGCCAGGGGGAGCTGTTCAACACGGTGGCCGTCTACCGCTCGCCGTCCTTCGCCGCCGGCCAGCTCGTCTACGAGGGGGACTCCGAGCTGCGCGAGGCCTACAAGGACTGCGTGCCCGAGGTCCAGGCGGCGCTGGACAACCTCAGCCACGTGCAGCGCTGGCCCATGTTCGACCGCGTGCCGATCGAGAACTGGGTGGACGGCAACATCGCCCTGGCCGGCGACGCCGCGCACCCGATGCTGCAGTACCTCGCCCAGGGCGCCTGCCAGGCCCTCGAGGACGCCGCCGCGCTCGAGGCGATCTCGGCGAAGACGGTGTTCGCGGACGCGGAGAACCACGACGCCTCCCAGTGGAACGCCGTGTTCCAGGAGTACAACGCCGTCCGTCAGCCACGCACCGCGCGGATCCAGACGACGGCGCGGGTGTGGGGCGAGTCCTGGCACCTCACCGGCCCGGTCGAGCGGACCGTGCGCAACATGCTGTGGAAGTCCGCCGACCGGCACGGCATCTGGGACTACACCGACTGGCTCTACGGCGAGCAGCACTACGTCCCCGCCGAGGCGGACGGCGAGCACCTCGGCACCAGCACGGCCGGCTGAGCACGGACCCTGCCCGGTCCGTGACCGGGCCGGGCAGGGCACGCGGAAGGCCCCGGCACCTCGAGGTGCCGGGGCCTTCCGCGTGCCGGGACCTGCCCGGTGCCGGAGCTCTCCCGGCGCTCAGTCCCCGGGCTCCGCGAGGACGACGGAGGCCTCCACGACCGTGGCGACACCGGCCGCCAGGAGGTTCTCGACGACGGCGGTCAGCGGCTCCATCGAGCCGTCCACCTGGAACTGCACGGGGTGGTGGTGGGCCAGCAGGGCGAGCAGCTGCTCGAGGGCGGGGCCCGCCGCGGCGTCCCCCGGCGTCCAGCCGAGCATGACGTGGGCGGGCGCGTCCGGGGCGTCCTCCGGGGCCGGGGCGCCGGGGGCGGCGTCGAGCTCCACGGGCCGGTAGCTCACGGCGAACGCGGAGATCGCTCCTCGCTCCCCCGGGCCCACGCCGTTGCGCAGCACCAGCGCGCCGTAGGCGTGGGCGGCGTCGGAGAGGAACAGCTGGTTGACCCGCCCCACGGGCAGGTCAGCCGGCTCGTCCCAGGCGTGGACGGAGCGGTAGAACGCCCACAGGGCGCGCGTGAGCTCCACGGAGCCGGTGGCCAGGTCCTCGACGACCTGCGCCGGTGTCCCGTCGGGGTGCTCCCGCAGCGGCTGCAGGGGCAGTGCCCCGGCCTCCACGCGGACCACGCGCGAGTCCTGGACGACGTCCAGGCCCGCGGCCCGCGCGAACCGCTCGCCGGCCGAGCCGGGCGCCGCCTTCGTGCGCAGGGCCTGCACGCCCGAGGGCGAGCCCGCCGCCTCGGTGCGCAGCCGCTCCAGCAGGACACGCCCGAGTCCTTCGCCGCGGCGGTCGGGGGCGACCTCGACGTAGGCCCACAGCCGCGACGGGTGCAGCGCCGACTCGTAGACCGTGCCGGCGGCGATCGGCACGCCGGAGTCCTCCGCCACCACGGTGCGGGACCACGGGGCGTCGTCGTCGGGACGCAGGGTCGCGCGGAAGGCCGCGGCCTGGGGCGTCTCCGGGTCGGGCCAGACCTCGAGCAGCCGCAGGTCGTCCCCGTCCCGCCAGGGACGCAGCACCGGACCGGTCAGCGCGCCGCTCATCAGCGGACGAGCTTCCCGGCGAGGTAGGACTTCACCTGGTCGAGGGCCACCCGCTCCTGGGTCATCGCGTCCCGCTCGCGGATGGTCACGGCCTGGTCCTCGAGGGTGTCGAAGTCCACCGTGATGCAGAACGGGGTGCCGATCTCGTCCTGGCGGCGGTAGCGGCGCCCGATCGCCCCCGAGTCGTCGAAGTCGATGTTCCAGCTCCGGCGCAGCTCGGCGGCCAGGTCCTTCGCCTTGGGCGAGAGGTCCTCGTTGCGGGACAGCGGCAGCACCGCGGCCTTGACCGGGGCCAGGCGCGGGTCCAGCTTGAGGACGGTGCGCTTGTCGGTGCCGCCCTTCGAGTTGGGGGCCTCGTCCTCGGTGTACGCGTCCACGAGGAAGGCCATCATCGAGCGGGTCAGGCCGAAGGACGGCTCGATCACGTACGGGACGTAGCGCTCGTTGGTCTGCTGGTCGAAGTAGCTGAGGTCCGTGTTCGAGTGCTCGTTGTGCACGCCGAGGTCGTAGTCGGTCCGGTTGGCCACGCCCATGAGCTCGCCCCACGGGTTGCCCTGGAAGCCGAACCGGTACTCGATGTCGATGGTGCCCGCGGAGTAGTGCGCCCGGTCGTCCTCGGGGACGTCGTAGCGGCGCATGTGGTCCGGGTCGATGCCCAGGTCGGTGAACCAGTTCCAGCAGGCCTCGACCCACTCGTCGAACCAGTGCCCGGCCTCGGACGGGTGGGTGAAGTACTCGATCTCCATCTGCTCGAACTCGCGCGTGCGGAAGATGAAGTTGCCGGGGGTGATCTCGTTGCGGAAGGCCTTGCCGATCTGGCCGATGCCGAACGGCGGCTTCTTGCGCGCCGCGGTGACCACGTTGTTGAAGTTCACGAAGATGCCCTGCGCGGTCTCGGGCCGCAGGTAGTGCAGGCCCTCCTGGTTGTCGACCGGGCCGAGGAAGGTCTTGAGCAGCCCGGAGAACTGCTGCGGGTCGGTCCACTGGCCCTTGGTGCCGCAGTTGGGGCAGGGGATCTCGGCCATGCCGTTCTCGGGGGCGCGGCCCTTCTTCTCCTCGAAGGCCTCGACCAGGTGGTCCTGGCGGGCGCGCTTGTGGCAGGAGGTGCACTCCACCAGCGGGTCGGTGAAGGTCGCCACGTGCCCCGAGGCCTCCCACACGGCCTTCGGGAGGATGATCGAGGAGTCGAGGCCCACCATGTCCTCGCGCCCGCGCACGAAGGTCTGCCACCACTCGTGCTTGATGTTCTCCTTGAGCTCCGCACCGAGGGGCCCGTAGTCCCAGGCCGAGCGGGAACCGCCGTAGATCTCACCCGCCTGGAACACGAACCCGCGGCGCTTGGCCAGCGAGATGACGTTGTCCAGCGTGGACTTGGGGGCCATGTGGGTTTCCTCCAGGGTCTCGCCCGACCGCCGGCTGCGGACGCGGGGTGGGTGGTGTGGCCCGGCGGTGCGCCGGGCGGGGACCGGCCGTCACCGGCCGTCACGAACGAGGACGCCGCGTGCGACGTCCTCGTCCCAGCGTAGCCAATTCCCGCCGTGCCCGCCGACCGCCCGGGACCGGGGACCGCGCGGGCACGGCTCGCCCGCGGGCCGGAGCGGCTCAGGGCTCGTCCGTCCTGGCCTTCCCCGGCCAGGAGGCGACGGCGAGCCCCACCAGGGTCAGCAGCGTCCCGGCCACGGTCAGTGGCGCGACGACGGCGCCCGGTGCCGGCAGCAGCAGATCGATCGCGAGCCCGCCCAGCAGCATGCCGGTGACCAGGCCGAGACTGGTCTGCAGCACACCGATCGACCGGGCGAGGACCGCGCTCGCGCCCACGACCACCGCGCCCAGCAGACCACCGGCCCACAGCCACGGCGGCCCCGGCCACGTCCACGGGGACGGGTCCGCGACAGCGCGGTGGACCGCCGTCGCCACACCGAGACCGGCCGCCGCCGCGAGGAAATTGGTGAGCGCGGGGGTGACGGGTGTACCCGCGGCGGCCCCGATCCGCCCGTTCATGGCTGTCTGCACCGGCATCAGGGTTCCGGCGAGGAGCGGCAGCAGCACGAGCGCCGTGACACCCCCGGCAGCCTGGCCCAGGCGTGGTGACACAGCCAGCAGGACCGCCGCCACGACCAGGGCCGTGCCCAGCACGCGCAGCCCGGTCACCCGCCGGATCCCGGCCGGGCCGATGCCCCAGCGGTCCACCGCGAGCCCGCCCAGGGACTGCCCCACCACCACCGCGAGAAGCAGCACGGAGACGCCCAGTGTGTCGGCCGTCAGCGTCTGGGCGAAGACGAACACCGCACCGATGAGACCAGCCAGCAGGAACCACCACGACAGGCGACCCTCCCGCAGCTGCCGGACGAGCCTCAGCAGGCCCTGCCGACCCGCGGCGCTGAGCACGCTGACCGCGGTCACCGCTGTCACGCCCACGACGACGGCCGCGAACGCCGCCGCCACGGGATCACCCAGCCGTGTCCCGAGCGCGCCGTTGATGCGCGACTGGAGGGCCAGTGCAGAGCCCGCGAGAACCGCCAGGACAGGGCCGAGCGCGCTCGCGACCGATGACGGGATGGAGTCGGACACGGGTCCAGCGTAGGTCGCCGGGCGTCCGGATGGCTGGGACAATGGGACCATGACGACTTCCCAGCGGCCCGGCGGCCCCGACGAACTGCCCATCCGCGACGACATGATCCGGCTGGGCCAGGCCCTCAAGCTGGCGAACCTCGCCGAGGACGGGGCGCACGCCCGGGGCCTCGTGGAGGACGGTCAGGTCTCGGTCAACGGCGAGGTCGAGACGCGGCGCGGCCGGCAGCTGCACCCGGGGGACGTCGTCTCCGCCGGCGGGGCCTCGGTCCGGATCACCGCGGGGGGCTGACCCGGCGGGACGGGTCGCCCAGCACCACCTGGGTGAGGTACTCGCGCACGTGGCCGACCTCCTGCGGGCTGATCCCGTGGCCCACCCCGGTGTAGTGCACCTTCATCACGTCGGCGTGGTCCAGCGCCCACCCGGCCGTGGAGTCGACGAGCTCCTGCGGGATGACCGGGTCCTGCGGGTCGCGGCCCCAGAACATCCGCAGCGGCTGCTCCCGCAGCCGGTCGTCGGCGAACAGCGGGTGCTCCCCGGGCACCACGAACCCGGAGAGCCCGACCACCGCGGCGATCTCCCCCGGCATGTGGCGGGCGAGGGACGTGGCCATGGCCATGCCCTGCGAGAACCCGAGCAGCGTGATGCTGGGGTGGTCCGCGGCCAGTTCCCGCAGCCACGCCGCGACGGGCTCCACGGCCTCGGCCACGCGGTCGAGGGAGAAGCTGAGGTCCGCGGCGAGCGGGAACCACTGGTAGCCGAACTGGATGGGCTGGGGGGCGCGCACGGACGCCACGCTGAACTCGTCCGGCAGGGCCGGGACGAGGCCCATGAGGTCGTGCTCGTGCGAGCCGTAGCCGTGCAGGAGCACGAGCAGCGGGGTGCCGGGGCGGGCGTCGGCGTCGTTGCTCCAGACGGCGAAGGGGGTGTCGGTCCCGGTCGGGACGGAGGCGTCGGTCATGCCTCCAGTGTGCCATCCGCGCACGGGGGTCCACGGCGCGGTCCCGTGGACCCCCGCCGGGCCCGGTGGTAGACCGGGGGCATGACCGAGACGACGGCAGGACCCCCGGACACCGGATCGCCCACCCACCCGTGGCTGCGCATGGTGGCGATCGGCGACTCCTTCACGGAGGGCATCGGGGACCCGGACCCCGGGTCCCCCGGCGGGCACCGCGGCTGGGCCGACCGGGTCGCGGAGGAGCTCGACCGGCTCTCCCCCGGCCTGTCCTACGCCAATCTCGCGATCCGCGGCCGGCTCTTCCGCCAGATCGTCGACGAGCAGGTGGTGCCCGCCCTGGAGCTGTCCCCGGACCTCGTGACGATCTGCGCGGGCGGCAACGACATGCTGCGCCCGGGCGGGGACCCGGACGCGATCGCCGAGGAGATGGACGACGTCGTCGGCCGGCTCGGGGCGGACGGGGCGACCGTCGTGCTGATCGACGGCCCGGACATCGGCGCCACTCCCGTGCTGCGCGGGATCCGGGGCCGGATCGCGGTCTACAACGAGAACGTGCGCGTGGTCGCGTCCCGGCACGACGCCGTCCTGGTGGACCTGTGGGGACTGCGGGAGCTCACGGACCCGGCGATGTGGGACCCGGACCGGCTGCACTTCTCCCCCCTGGGCCACCACCGGATCGCGGTCGAGGTCCTCGACAGCCTGGGCATCGAGCACGGCCTGGCGCCCGAGGTCGTCCCCGACCGCCCTCCCTCGTCGTGGCGTCAGGCCCGGGCGGAGGACCTCGTCTGGGCCCACCGCTACCTGCGGCCGTGGGTGGCCCGCCGCATCCGCCGCACGAGCTCCGGGGCGCGGGTCCGGCCGAAGCGGCCGCACTTCGGCACCGCCACCGTGCCCGGGGGCGGGTTCGCGCCCGGGCACGGCACCGCGGACTCCTGAGGGTCCCGCCCCGGTTCAGGGACGGCGCAGCACGGTCTCCACGAGCAGCTTGCCGAGCTGGGGCGCCTCGATGAGGAAGCCGTCGTGGCCCGAGGGCGAGGTGAGGGTGTGCCGCCGGGCGCCCCCGGGCAGCGCGGCGGCCAGGACGTCGGACTCGCGGGGCAGGTAGAGCCGGTCGGAGTCCACCGCCGCCACGAGCCACTCGCACGAGGTCACGGACAGCGCCTCCTCGAGCGTGCCGCGGTCCCGGGCGACGTCGTGGGACATGAGCGTCTCGTTGACGGCCAGGTAGCTGTTGGCGTCGAAGCGCCCGGCGAGCTTGGACGCCTGGTGGTCGAGGTAGCTCTCCACCTGGTAGCGCCCCCGCCCGTCGGGGTGCGTGCCGATGACGCGCTCGTCGGCCTGCGGCGAGCGCCCGAACCGGTGGTGCAGCTCGTCGGCCGAGCGGTAGGTGATGTGGGCGATCCGCCGTGCCAGGCCCAGGCCCGTGACGGGCAGCGGCCCGTCGTAGTAGTCCCCGCCGCGGAAGTGCGGGTCCTGGCGGATCGCGAGGTTCTGCGCCTGGCCCCACGCCAGCTGCTCGGCGCTGGACTGGGCGCACGCGGCGACCACCGCGCAGGCCCGGACCCGGTCCGGATAGGTCACGGCCCACTCCAGGGCCCGGGCACCGCCCATGGAGCCGCCGATGACCAGGCGCCAGGAGTCGATGCCGAGGGTGTCGGCCAGTGCCGCCTCGGCGTGCACGGAGTCCCGGACGGTGACGAGCGGGAAGCGGGAGCCCCAGGGGCGGCCCTCGGGGTCCACGCTCGACGGCGCGGGGGTCGCCGGGCCCGTGGACCCGTAGCAGCCGCCCACGATGTTGGTGCAGACCACGAAGTAGCGGTCCGTGTCGATCGCGGCGCCGGGGCCGATCAGGCCCTCCCACCAGCCGCCGGTCTCCGCGGCGCGCCGCTCCGCCTCGGGGGCGCCGTGACGGGCCCTGCCCGCCGCCACGTGGGTGTCCCCGGTGAGGGCGTGCTCCACGAGCACCGCGTTGGACCCGTCCGGGGCGAGCGTCCCCCAGGTCTCGTAGGCGATCCGGACCTCGGGCAGCCGGAAGCCCGACTCGAGCTCCAGCTCGCCGATCCCGGCCATGCGCGGCACGCCGTCCTCGCGGACGGCGGTCCCGGCGTCGGCGCCCTTCACGACGGTCACGGTCACTCCTGTCCCCCGTGCACGGCCGCGGCCGCGGCGAAGCCCTGCCCCAGGTCCGCCAGGATGTCGTCGATGTTCTCCAGGCCCACGGACAGGCGCACGAAGCCGGGCTCCACGCCGGAGGCCAGCTGCTCCTCGGGCAGGAGCTGGCTGTGCGTGGTGGACGCCGGGTGGATCACGAGGGAGCGGACGTCGCCGATGTTCGCGACGTTCGAGTGCAGGGTCAGGGCGTCCACGAAGGCGGCTCCGGCCTCCCGGCCGCCGTCGAGGACGAAGCCCAGGATCGAGCCGGCGCCGAGGGGCGCGTACTTCTGCGCCCGCCCGTGCCAGGGGGAGGACTCCAGTCCGGCCCAGGACACCGAGCGCACGTCCTCGCGCGCCTCGAGCCAGCGGGCCACCTTCCCGGCGTTGTCCACGTGCCGCTCCATCCGCAGGGACAGCGTCTCGATGCCCTGCTCGATGAGGAACGCGTTGAACGGGGAGATCGCCGAGCCGAGGTCGCGCAGCAGCTGCACCCGGGCCTTGAGGATGTAGGACAGATTGACGCCGAAGGGGCCCTCCGCCCCCAGTGCCTGGGCGTAGACGAGTCCGCCGTAGGACTCGTCGGGCAGGTTGAAGCCGGGGAAGCGCTCCGGGTAGCGGCCGAAGTCGAAGGCGCCGGAGTCCACGATGACGCCGCCGATCGCCGTGCCGTGCCCACCCAGGAACTTGGTGGCCGAGTGCACCACGACGTCCGCGCCCCAGCGGAAGGGCTGGACCAGGTACGGGGTCGCCACGGTGTTGTCCACGATGAGCGGCACCTCGTGGTCGTGGGCGATCCCGGAGACGGTCTCGATGTCGAGGACGTCGTTGCGCGGGTTCGGGATCGTCTCCGCGAAGAAGGCCTTGGTGTTCGGCCGGACCGCCCGCCGCCAGGCCTCGGGGTCGTCCGGGTCCGTCACGAAGGTGGTCTCGACGCCGAGCTTGGGCAGCGTGTACTTGAACAGGTTGTAGGTCCCGCCGTAGAGGCTCGGGCTGGCCACGATGTGGTCGCCCGCGCCGGCGACGTTGAGCACCGCGAACGTGGTCGCCGACTGCCCCGCGCTGAGCATCAGGGCGCCCACGCCGCCCTCCAGGGCGGCGATCCGGTTCTCCACGACCTCCGTGGTCGGGTTCCCGATCCGCGTGTAGATCGGGCCGAGCTCGGCGAGCGCGAAGCGGTCGGCCGCGGCCTGGGCGTCCGGGAAGACGAAGGATGTGGTCTGGTGGATCGGCAGGGCCCGGGAGCCGGTGACCGGGTCGGGGCTCTGCCCCGCGTGGATCTGCCGGGTCTCGAAGGCCCAGCCCCCCGGGTTCTCCGGGGTGGGCCGTTCGGCGGTGAAGACGTCGGTGCCGGAAGCGGGGACGTCGGTGCTGGAAGCGGGGGACTCGGACATGCCGTGGGACTCCTTGCGGGTGTCAGGGGTCCCGTCCCGGCCGAGGCGGTGCGGCCGGGAAGGGCCGGGCACCGGGGACCCGCGCTTGCTCGCTCGCCGGTCGCGAGGAGCCTGGTCTTCACCCAGGGCACCCCACCGCGGTGGAGGGTTGCCGGCCAGCTAGCTGGGGCTTGGACGCTGGCGCTCATGACCTGGACAGCATTCTCCGGATTCGGGCGACACGGCGTCAAGCCGGGTCCGGCCGTGACGCCCGGCGCGGGGCGCCGGGGGCACCACGCCGGGCGCGTCGCAGACCGATTTGGAGACGAAACTCACAGGGTGCCACGATGAGCCCATGAGAGTCGACCACGTGTCCTACGCCTGCCGCCCGGAGGGCCTGGCGGCCACCACCGAGCGCATCGCGGACCAGCTCGGGATCGAGCCGGTCAAGGGTGGGGTGCACCCACGTTTCGGCACCCGCAACATGATCCTGCCCCTCACCAACCACCAGTACGTGGAGGTCGTCGAGGTCCTCCAGCACCCGGCGGCGGAGAAGGCGCCCTTCGGCCAGGCCGTGCGCGCCCGGTCCGAGGCCGGCGGCGGCTGGCTCGGCTGGGTCGTGGAGGTCGACGACCTCACCCCCTTCGAGCAGCGCCTCGGGCGCCGGTCCGTGCCCGGTCAGCGGGTGTTCCCGGACGGGCGGTGCCTCGAGTGGCGCCAGATCGGCGTCAAGGGCCTGATCGCCGACCCCCAGCTGCCGTTCATGGTGCACTTCGAGTCCGGCCCCGAGATGCACCCGTCGCAGGCGCGGATCACGGACGTGGGCCTCGCGGGGATGTGCATCGCCGGGGCCCCGGAACGGGTCGCCGAGTGGCTGGGCGCCCCCGTCGAGACCGCGCTCCAGGACCTGGAGGTCGACTGGCGCTATCCGGACGGCACCCCGGGGGTGCTCTCCGTCACGTTCACCACCCCGGACGGCCCCGTCACCATCTGAGGCCGGGAGGGCCCGGGGCCCGCCCGGCGGACCCCGGCTCAGCCCAGCAGCCGGGCGGCGCCGAGGAATCCCACGGCGTCCAGCAGGAAGTGCGCGACGACGAGGGGCATCACCCGGCCGGTGCGCCGGTAGAGCTCCGCGAACACCAGGCCCATCAGCACGTTGCCGAGGAACGGCCCGATCCCCTGGTACAGGTGGTAGCTGCCGCGGAACAGGGCCGTGACCACCAGCACCACGGGCCAGCTCCAGCCGATGCGGGTCAGCCGGTCGGTGAGGAACGCGACCACGACGACCTCCTCGACCAGGGCGTGGCGCACGGCCGAGAGCAGCAGCACGGGAACCGTCCACCAGTGCTCGGCGAGCCCGGACGTCGTGACCTCGGCGGTGACGCCCAGGGCCCGGCCCGCGCCGTAGAGCACCAGCGTCCCCAGCCCCATGAGCAGGAAGAGCACGGTGCCCAGGCCGAGGTCCGGGACGGGCATGCGGGCGTCGAGACCGATCCGCCGGCGGACCGTGCCCAGCGCACCGGCGGAGCCGGCGAGCAGGTACAGGGCCAGCAGCACCGGCACCAGGTCCAGGGCGATGCCGGTGAGCTGGCGCAGCAGGTCGAAGAGCGGTTGCAGGCTCAGCGGCGGGTTCATCGTGGCTTGCGCCTCGGACAGCGGCCCGCGGGCGAGGTGCTCGGCGAGGGAGAGCACCGCGTAGAGGGCCGAGGCGCCCAGGGACACGCCCAGGACCAGCAGCACCTGCAGCCACAGGTCGGCGCGGGTGGATCCGAAGGCGGGCGGTCGCGGGGCGAGGTGGGCCGGGGTGCTCATGCGGCCATTCTGGCACCGGCCCGGCCGCCCCGGCCCGTCCTCTCCCGGGACGACTTCCCTAGGATGGGGGCCATGACTGTCCTTCCCCCGCAGATCCGCCAGCAGCCCGTCGAGCGCGCCTTCCACGGCCACGTGTTCTCCGACCCGTACGAGTGGATGCGGGACAAGGACTCCCCCGAGGTGCTCGCCCACCTCGCCGCGGAGAACGAGTACGCGGAGTCCGCCACCGCCCACCTCACGGGGCTGCGCGAGACGATCTTCGGGGAGATCAAGGACCGCACCCAGGAGACGGACCTGTCCGTGCCCAGCCGCCGCGGTGCCTGGTGGTACTTCGCCCGCACGGTGGAGGGCGGCGCGCACCAGGTGTTCTGCCGGGTCCCGGCGGTGACCACCGGCGACGTCATCGCCGACTGGACCCCGCCCGTCGTCGAGCCCGGCACCCCCATGACCGGGGAGCAGGTGCTCCTGGACGCCAACGCGGAGGCCGCGAAGCACGAGTTCTACTCCCTCGGCAGCTTCGACGTCTCCGAGGACGGGGAGCTGCTGGCCTGGGCCGAGGACGTCACGGGCGACGAGCGCTTCACGCTGCGCGTCCGGGACCTCACCACGGGAGCGCTGCTCGCCGACGAGATCCCCGGGACGTTCTACGGCTCCTTCCTCACCCCGGACGCCCGCGCCGTCTACTACACCGTGGTGGACGAGTCCTGGCGCCCCCACCAGCTGCGCCGGCACGAGCTGGGCACCCCGGTGGCCGAGGACGTCGTCGTCCACGAGGAGGCCGATCCCGGTCTCTGGCTCGGGGCGGGCCTGTCCGCGGACCGCCGCTGGATCGTGGTGGAGGCGATGTGCTCCGAGTTCTCCGAGCAGCTCATCCAGCCGGTCGCGGACCCGGCGGCGCCGCTGCGGGTGGTGCTCCCCCGCACCGACCGGGTGCTCTACGAGGCGGAGCCCCTGCTGCTGGACGGGCGGGAGCAGATCCTGCTGACCCACGACCACGAGGCCCCGAACTCCCGGATCTCCCTCATGGACCCGGCCGACCTCGGCCGCCCGGTCGCCGAGGTGGCCCTGCGCGACGTCGTGCCGGCCTCGGAGACCGTCCGCGTCAACGGCTGCGCCGTGACGGCCACCCACCTGGTGGTCTCCGTCCGGGCCGACACCACGCTGCGGGTCCGACTGCTGCCGCTCCCCGGGCTCGGCACGGCCGCCCAGGCCGCCGCGGTGGAGCCGGAGTTCGCCGAGGAGCTCTACACGGCGAGCGTCTCCGCCGCGGAGCACGACGCCCCCGTGGTGCGCCTCTCCTACACGTCCTTCACGACGCCCCCGCGCGTCTACGACGTCTTCGTGGCGGGCGCCACCGGGGACGACGGCGCCCTGCCCGGCGAGCCGCTGCTGCGCCGCGAGGCCACGGTGCTCGGTGGCTACGACCCCGCCGACTACGCGGTCGAGCGGGACTGGGCGACCGCGGCGGACGGCACCCGCGTCCCCGTCTCCCTGATCCGCCGGGCGGACCTCGACCCCTCCGTGCCGGCGCCGGTGCTGCAGTACGCCTACGGCTCCTACGAGCACAGCACCGACCCCGCGTTCTCGGTCTCGCGGCTGTCCCTGCTGGACCGGGGCGTGGTGTGGGCCGTGGCGCACGTGCGCGGCGGCGGGGAGCTCGGCCGGACCTGGTACGAGCACGGCAAGAAGCTGCACAAGACGAACACGTTCACCGACTACGTGGCGGTCACCGAACACCTCGCCGCCCGCCCGGACGTCGACGAGCGGCGGATCCTGGTGATGGGGGGCTCCGCCGGCGGTCTGCTGGTGGGGGCGGTGCTCAACCTCGCCCCGGAGAAGTACTGCGGCGCGCTGGCCGCGGTGCCGTTCGTGGACCCGCTGACGTCCATCCTCGACCCCTCCCTGCCGCTCACCGCGCTGGAGTGGGAGGAGTGGGGCAATCCCATCGAGGACGCGCACGTCTACCGGTACATGCGCGACTACTCCCCCTACGAGAACGTCCGCTCCCTCCCCTATCCCCCCGTCCTGGCGGTGACGAGCCTCAACGACACCCGGGTGCTCTACGTGGAGCCCGCCAAGTGGGTCGCCGCGCTGCGGGGCGCCTCGACGTCCGGCGAACCGGTGCTGCTGCGCTGCGAGATGGCCGGGGGCCACGGCGGCGCCTCGGGGCGGTACTCGCAGTGGAAGGACACGGCCTGGGAGTACGCCTGGGTGCTGGACCGGCTGGGCCTCGCCGGGGCCTGACCGCGCCGTTCCGCCCCGCCCCTGGCAGCGGCGACGGGAGCGCGGACCGCCCGTCCCGCAGGGACGGGCGGTCCGCGGCGGAATAGACTGCGGGGCATGGGGAACGACCTGCCCGTCCACCGCACCGCCCTCGCCACGGGCGTGACAGTGTCCTGGGCCGCCACGGGTCCCGCCGGCGCGACACCGGTCGTCCTGCTCCACGGCTGGGGAGAGTCCCACCGGGAGTTCTCCCGGCTGCTCCCGCTGCTGCCCGCCACCGTGCGCGCCATCGCCCCGGACCAGCGCGGCCACGGGGAGGCCGACCGGCCGCAGGACGGCTACGCGCTGCCGGACCTCGCCGCGGACGTGGTGGCGCTCCTGGACGCCCTCGGCCTGGCGTCGGCCGTCCTGCTGGGTTCCTCCAGCGGCGGGTACATCGCCCAGCAGGTCGCCGTCCACCATCCGCACCGGGTGCTCGGCCTCGTCCTGGTGGGCTCGCCCCGCTCCCTGCAGGGCCGTCCGCCGTTCGCCGACGACGTGGAGCGGCTGAGCGATCCCGTCGACCCCGCCTGGGTCCGGGAGTTCCTGGGCTGGTTCCCGACCGTCCAGCCGGTCCCGCAGTGGTACGTCGAGGAGAGCGTCAGGCACGGCGCGGCCATCCCCGCCCGCGTGCGGCAGCGCTCCCTCGAGGGCCTGTCCACCGCCCGTCCGCCCACCGACGCCGGGACGATCGCCGTCCCCACACTGGTCCTCTGGGGAGCGTGCGACGGTCTGCTCCCCCGCGACCACACGGATGCGCTGGTCGCGGCGATCCCGGGAGCACGACTGGTCGTCTACGAGGACACCGGTCACCTGGTGACGTGGGAGCGACCGGAGCGCGTCGCCGCCGATCTGGTGCGCTTCGTGGAGGACCTCGTCCGCTGACGGCGGCCTCCGGCGGGGCCGTGCCCGGGGAGCACGTGCCGCGGCAGGTCCCGTGCCGTGCCGGCGGACGGTGCGCACCCCGATCGGCTCAGCGGCGGAAGCGGACCGGGTCCAGGGCCGCGGCCGTGTCCGGGGAGCACCACGGGCCCACGGCCCCGTCGAGCAGCACGTCCGCGGCGGCGCGGGCCATGGCGGTGCTGGTCTGGAACCCGTAGCCGGACTGCCCGGCGAGCCAGACCAGCCCCGGGACGTCCGGGTCGGTCCCGCACACGGGCACGCCGTCCGGTGCCTCGGTGCGCAGACCGGTCCAGGCCCGCTCGATCGCGGTGGCGCCCAGGGAGGTCACGGTGTTGAGCCGCGCCAGGAGGTCCTCGACGTCCTCGAGCACCGGCTGCGCGTCGCAGGGCTCGCTGGGCACGGCCTCGGACGGGGAGACGAGCGCGCCGTCCCCGGCCCGCCGGTAGTACCACCCGTGGTCCGCGGCCACGACCATGGGGTGGTCCGGGGCCAGGGGCCTCGCGAGCCGCACGAGGGCGGCGGTGCGCCGCAGCGGACGCAGGCCCAGCGGGGCCGCACCGAAGAGGGCCGCCACCTCGTCCGCCCAGGCGCCCGCGGCGACCACGACCCGCCGGGCCCGCAGCCGGTGCGCGCCGGCCGTGACCGACCAGCCGTCGCCGTCGGGCTCCGCCGCGGTCACGGGGGCGCCGGTGCGCAGCTGCGCGCCCGCCGCCGTGGCGCGGTCCCGGTGCCAGGCCACGAGGGCCGCGGCGTCGGTGCGCACGGACGTGCTGTCGAGGCGACCGGCCTCGACCACGTCCGCCGGGGAGCAGGCCAGCTCGGGGCAGAGTTCGACGAGCTCGGCACGGGACAGCGCCCGCGTCCCCGGGGCGGCCTCGGCCCGCAGCCGCTCCTCGGTCCCCACGAGGACCATGCGGCTGGGCCAGGCCAGGGGCCGGGGCGGGGCGGGCCGAGGGTCGAGGAGCCGGGCGACGGTCGCCCCGGTCAGCTCCCGCACGGGCGCCGGGCCGTAGCTGGGGATCAGCTGCTCGGCCGAGCGCCCGGAGGTGTGCCGGGACAGCACCGGTTCGGTCTCGGCGAGGACGATCCCCGTCCCGCTCCCCCGCCGGTCGGCCAGCTCCGAGGCCAGGGACAGTCCGGCGATGCCGCCGCCGATGATGAGCACGTCGCATCCAGGGTCCATGCGCCCATGCTCGCACGCCGCGGCGGGACGCGTCCGTGGCCCGCCGCGCGCC
>NZ_JBISWK010000176.1:0-15820 GCF_044462205.1 Kocuria rhizosphaericola
GGCCGCTCCCGGCCGGAGCCCTCGTGGACCCCGGGCCGGTCGCGGCCCCTCGCGGTGGGCGGACGCGGGTCAGCCCTGGACGCCGAGCTTCTCCAGGATCAGCTCGCGCACCCGGCCGGCGTCGGCCTGGCCGCGGGTGGCCTTCATGACCGGGCCGATGAGGGCGCCCACGGCCTGGACCTTGCCGGCCTGCACCTTCGCCACGACGTCGGGCATCTGCGCCATGGCGTCGTCGATCGCCGCGGTCAGCACGGAGTCGTCGGAGACCACCGCCAGGCCGCGCCGCTCGACGACCTCCGCGGGCGAGCCCTCGCCGTCCAGGACGTGGGACAGGACCTTCTTGGCGAGCTTGTCGTTGATCTTGCCGGCGTCGATGAGCCCGTTGAGCTCGACGACGTGCTCCGGGGTGACGCCGAGCTCGGCGATCTCCGCCTCCTGCTGCTTGGCCAGGCGGGCGATCTCGCCCATCCACCACTTGCGGGCCACGGCCGGGGCGGCGCCGGCGGCGACGGTCTGCTCGATCTCGTCGAGGACCCCCGCGTTGACGACGTCGCGGAACTCCTCGTCGGAGAACCCCCAGTCCGTCTTGAGCCGCTTCCGGCGCTCGGCCGGGGGCTCGGGCAGCTCGGCCCGCAGCCGCTCGATCCACTCGTGGTCGGTCACGACCGGCACGAGGTCGGGCTCCGGGAAGTAGCGGTAGTCGTCGGCGTCGGACTTGGGGCGCCCGCTCGTGGTGGAGCGGGTGTCCTCGTGCCAGTGCCGGGTCTCCTGCACGATCGTGCCGCCGGAGTCCAGGACCGCCGCGTGGCGCTGGATCTCGAAGCGCACGGCGCGCTCCACGGCGCGCAGCGAGTTCACGTTCTTGGTCTCGGAGCGGGTGCCGAACGTGGCGCCGCCCTTGGGCATGAGGGACACGTTGGCGTCGCAGCGGACGTTGCCGCGCTCCATCTTCGCGTCCGAGATCCCGAGGTTCTTCACGATCTCCCGGATCATGGCCACGTAGACGCGGGCCAGCTCCGGGGCGCGGGAGCCGGCGCCCACGATGGGCTTCGTCACGATCTCGATGAGCGGGACCCCGGCGCGGTTGTAGTCGACCAGGGAGAAGTCCGCGCCCTGGATGCGGCCGGCGGCGCCGCCCATGTGCGTGAGCTTCCCGGCGTCCTCCTCCATGTGGGCGCGCTCGATCTCCACCGTGAACACGGTCCCGTCCGCCAGCTCGACGTCGACGGAGCCGTTCTCGGCGATCGGCTCGTCGTACTGGGAGGTCTGGAAGTTCTTGGGGGTGTCCGGGTAGAAGTAGTTCTTCCGGGCGAAGTGGGAGACCGGGCGGATCTCGCAGCCCAGGGCGAGACCGAGCTTGATGGCCGACTCCACGGCCAGCCGGTTCACCACGGGGAGCACCCCGGGCAGGCCCAGCGAGACCGGGGTGACGTTGGTGTTCGGCTCGTCCCCGAAGACGTTGGGGGCGGCGTCGAACATCTTGGTCCGGGTGTTGAGCTCCACGTGGACCTCGAAGCCCAGCACGGGGTCGAACTTCTCCATGGCCTCGTCGAAGGACAGGACCTCTTCGGTGCTCCGGTTCATCAGCGGGCTCCTCCCCGGACGGGTGCGGACGGATCGGACGCGGCGGCGGTGCCGGCCAGGCCCCGGACGAGGGCGGCGGTGTCCGGAAGCTCCTGCAGGAGCGGTCCGCCCCAGCGCTGCTCGAGCAGGGCCTCCAGGCCGGCGCCGGCGCGGTAGAGCCGGGCGTCCTCGCGGGCCGGGGCCATGAACTGGATGCCCACGGGCAGCCCGTCCTCGGGCGCGAGGCCGCCGGGCACGGAGATCGCGGGGACCCCGGCCAGGTTGGTGGGGATGGTGGCGATGTCGTTGAGGTACATCTGCATGGGGTCGGCGGACTCGTCCACGGCGCCGCGCTCGAACGCGGTGGTCGGGGCCGTCGGGGAGACCAGCACGTCCACCTGCTCGAAGGCGGCGGCGAAGTCGCGCTGCACGAGGGTGCGGACCTTCTGCGCCGAGCCGTAGTAGGCGTCGTAGTAGCCGGCGGACAGGGCGTAGGTGCCCAGGATGATGCGGCGCTTGACCTCCGCGCCGAAGCCCGCGGCCCGCGTCGAGCCCATCACGCGCTCGATGGTCAGCGGCCCGTCCTCGGGCAGCACGCGGTGGCCGAAGCGCACGCCGTCGTACTTGGCGAGGTTCGAGGACACCTCCGAGGACATGATCAGGTAGTAGGCGCCCAGGGCGTACTTGAAGTTCGGGGTGGGTACCTCCACGATCTCGGCGCCCGCGGAGCGCAGCAGCTCCACGGCCTCCTCGAAGCGCTGCTGGACGCCGGGCTGGAAGCCCTCGCCCGTGAGCTCCTTGACGACGCCCACGCGCAGGCCCGCCAGACCGCCCTCGGCGGCGCCGGCCCGGGCCTGGGCGGCGAAGTCGCCGACCGGGTCCGGCAGGGACGTGGAGTCCTGCGGGTCGTGCCCGCCGATCACCTCGTGCAGCAGCGCGGCGTCGAGCACCGTGCGCGTCACGGGGCCCACCTGGTCGAGCGAGGAGGCCATGGCGATCACGCCGTAGCGCGAGACCCCTCCGTAGGTCGGCTTGACGCCCACCGAACCGGTCAGGGCCGCGGGCTGGCGGATGGATCCGCCGGTGTCCGTGCCCAGGGCCAGCGGCGCCTGGAACGCGGTCACGGCCGTGGCGGACCCGCCGCCGGACCCGCCCGGGATCCGGGACAGGTCCCACGGGTTGCGGGTGTCGCCGAAGGCGGAGTGCTCGTTGGAGGAGCCCATCGCGAACTCGTCGAGGTTGGTCTTTCCCAGCATCGGCATCCGGGCGGCGCGCAGCTTCCGGGTCACGGTGGCGTCGTACGGGCTCATCCAGCCCTCGAGCATCCGCGACGCGGCGGTGGTGGGCTGCCCCTTGGTGACGATGAGGTCCTTGACCGCGATCGGCACGCCGGCGAGCTCGGGCAGCTCCTCGCCGCGGGCGCGCGCGGCGTCCACCTCGGCGGCCACGGACAGCGCCTCCTCGGCGTTGACGTGCAGGAAGGCGTTGAGCCCGGTCTTGCCGCGGCTGCGGTCGGCGGGGTCGGCGGGGACGCCGTCGGTCTCCCGGATGCGGTCCAGGTGGGCCTGGACGGCGTCGACGGAGGTGACCTCGCCGGCGGCGAGCCGGCGGGCGAGCTCTGCGGCGGAGAGGCCGACGAGGCCCTCGGGGGAACTGGTGCTGGTCATGCGGCTACTCCTCGTCCAGGATCGCGGGCACCTTGAACTTGCCCTCCGCGGCGTCCGGCGCGTTGCGCAGCGACTCCTCGGCGGTGAGGGTGTCCCCCACGACGTCCTCGCGGAAGACGTTCTGCAGCGGGATGGGGTGGCTGGTGGCCGGGACGTCCGGTCCGGCGGCCTCGCTGACGGACGCGACGGAGTCGACGACGAGGTCGAGCTCCTCGGCCATGGACCGCAGCTCCTCCTCGGTCATCTCGATGTGCGCGAGCTTCGCCAGGTGGGCGACCTGCTCGCGGGTGATCGCAGACATGCGCACTCCTGCTCGTGATCGGGGGTGGTTTCCGGTCCAGTCTAGCCGCGCGGCGCCGCCCGCCCGTGCGGGTGGGAGCCCCCTCGAGGGGCATACCCTGGGAGCACGCACGCCCACCACACAGGAGCACCCGGACATGGCCAAGAGCACCCCCGCCCGCACGAAGAAGGACCGCGGCGCCAAGACCCGGCGCCCCGGCGCCCGGCCCGGCAAGGCCGCGCGCGCGACGTCCGCGACGGATGCCGCCAACGCGTGGCGCCAGCGGGTCAGCAAGGACGCCGCCGCGACGATCGACACGGTCATGGCCCACGTCCAGGCCGTGGCCGAGCAGCAGCTGGGCCAGCACGGGGCGTTCCCCGCCTTCCTCGTGACCGCCCGCAAGGACGGTGAGTACGAGCTCGACAGCCTGCCCGCCGAGCAGGCGGAGGAGCTGGGCCCCGACGCCGCCCTGGAGGCTCTGCGGGCGAGGGCGGTGGAGCTGCGGGACGAGGTCCTCTGCGCCGCGGTCGCCTTCCCCGTGACCCTCCCGGACCGGTCCGGGCAGACCGCCGTGGCCGTGGAGACCCAGCACCGGGAGGGCGAGTCCCTGATGGTGATCCAGCCCTACCGGGTCAAGGGCGCGGAGCGCTCCGTGAGCTTCGGCGACGTCACGACCGAGCCCGCCGACCCGTGGCTGTGGACCTGATCGCACCGCCGCGCCGCCCCCGGCGGTCTCCGGGCACGCCGAAGGGCCCCTCCGGTCGGAGGGGCCCTTCGGCGTGCTGTCGCGCGGCGCGGCCGCGCAGTGCCGATCCGGTGGGGATCAGGCGGGGATGGTCAGCACCTGACCGGGGAAGATCAGGTTCGGGTCGGCGATGATGTCCGCGTTCGCGGCGTACAGGTCCTCCCAGTTCTCGATGCCGAGCTTGTCGGCGATCGAGCCGAGGGTGTCGCCCTCGACCACGGTGTAGGTCTCGGCGGACACGGAGGCCGGGGCCACGGAGGCGGCCGGGGCCACGTACTCGACGACCGGGGCGGGGGCGGCGGCCGGGGCCGGGGCAGCGACGGGAGCCGGGGCCGGGGCGGCGACGGGAGCCGGGGCCGGGGCAGCCACCGGGGCCGGGGCCTCGACGGACTGCGGGGTCACGGACGCGGAACCCATCGGGTTGGCGGAGGGGGCGGCGGAGCCGGAGAGGCCCAGCTTCGCGGAGCAGGCGGGCCATGCGCCCCAGCCCTGGCCGTCGAGAACGTTCTCGGCCACGGCGATCTGCTGCTCACGGGAGGCGTCCTGCGGGGCGCCGGAGCCACCGAAGGCGGCCCAGGTGGAGGGGGTGAACTGCAGGCCACCGGAGAAGCCGTTGCCAGTGGCGGTGTCCCAGGCGCCACCCGACTCGCACTCGGCGAGGGCGTCCCAGGTGGAAGCGGGGGCGGCGTTGGCCGGGAGGGCCATGGCGCCCACGGCGGTTCCGCCGAGGATCAGAGCGGCGGCACCGCGACGGACGTTGCGACGAACAGCGAAAGCGTTGGTCATGATGCTCCCTGGGGCCACCTGCGCTCGTTTCCGTCCCCGGATGTCTTCGCGCCGTCGTCTACCCGTCAAGGTGTTGTTGGGTAAGTGCTTACAGGTGTCTGCCCTTTAGACGACGTGCGGTGTTACGGCAGCACCTAGCATGTTCTGGTGGCGCGCCGGGATCAGGACTCCAGGCACACCGGATCCCCGGAGGAATCCTCGGGGAAGCTGTTGATTACGATAGCGTAACGATTTTCATTGCGCTACCCCTTCCGGGCCGACGTGAGGTATCACACGTCGGGACGGTGCGGGGTGCCGGTCCGCGATCGAGACCGGCGGGAGGAACTCCTCGTTCCGGAAGCGGAGGGCATGCCCTCGGGAAGAACGCTTCATAGATCACGCTATGGCAACTTTTTGGTCTCGGTCAAGTTACGAGAGGCATCTCACACCGGCGGCGGGAGGCGCACCGCCCCGCGCTCAGCCCGGGATCCCGCGCTCGCGCGCGGTGACCCAGGCCGCGAGCCGTTCCTCGGCCGGCACCTCGCCCGCCGCCGGGGAGGGCAGCTCCGGCCGGGTCACGAGCGCGCCGGCCTCCTCCGCGATGAGCGCGCCGGCGGCCCAGTCGTGCTCGTGCAGGCCCTGCTCGCCGTAGCCGTCCAGCGTGCCGTCCGCGACCATGCACAGGTCGAGGGCCGCCGAGCCCAGGCGCCGCAGATCCGCGTACTGCCGCATGGTGGTGAGGAAGCCCGGGATCTGGCGCTCGCGCCGGGCGGCGTCGAACGAGAAGCCGGTGCCGTAGATGCGCCCCGGCCGCTCCGGCACGGGACCCGCGAGCCGGCGGGACGTCCCGTCCGACTCGACCCACGCGCCGGCCCCGCGCACCGCGAACCAGGTGCGGCGCAGGGCCGGGGCGTTGACGGCGCCCACGAGCCAGTTGCCCTCGGCGTCGGCGGCGGCCACGGACGTGCAGTAGTAGACGATGCCGCGGATGAAGTTGGTGGTGCCGTCGAGCGGGTCCACCGACCAGCGGATCCCGGAGGGGTGCTCCGGCCGGTGCGTGCCCGACTCCTCGCCGGTGACGGTGTCGTGCGGCCGGCGGTCCAGGATCGTGCGCAGCACGGCCTGCTCGGCGGCGACGTCGAAGCGGGTGACCCAGTCGCCCTCCCCGGACTTGCCGGTGACGCCGAGCCGCTCGGCGTCGCGGCCCCGCAGGACCTCCGCCCCGGCCTCGGCGGCCGCCAGGGCCAACTCCAGCAGCTCCTCCAGATGGGCGCCGGTGGGGCCGAGGCCCTCGAGCGCGTCGTCGTGCCGTCCCATGCTCAGGCCCCGTCCCCGTCGTCCGTGCTGATTCCCGTCCTGTCCACGGTGCTGCCCTCCGTGCCCTCGGCCGCACCGGCGAAGGCGTCCGGCCCCTCGGCGAGGAGCCGTTCGAACCCCGCCTCGTCGAGCACGGGCACGCCGAGCTGCTCGGCCTTGTCCAGCTTGGTGCCGGCGTTCTCGCCCGCCACCAGGAAGTGCGTCTTCTTCGACACGGAGCCCGAGGCCTTCCCACCACGGACCAGCACCGCCTCCTTCGCGGAGTCCCGGCTGAAGCGCTCGAGGGTTCCGGTGATCACCACGGTGGTGCCCTCGAGGGTCCGGGGCACGGACTCGTCCACCTCGTCCTCCATGCGCACGCCGGCCGCCGCCCAGCGCTCCACGATCTCGCGGCGCCACGGCTCGGCGAACCACTCGGTGAGGGCCGCGGCGATCACGGGCCCCACGCCGTCGGCCTGGGCCAGCGTCTCCTCGTCGGCGTCCCGGATGGCCGGCAGCGAGCCGAAGGCGGTGGCCAGGGACCGGGCCGCGGTCGGGCCCACGTGCCGGACGGACAGGGCCACGAGCACCCGCCACAGCGGCTGCGCCTTGGCCTTCTCGAGCTCCTCGAACAGTTTGCGGGTGGTGGCCGTGGGCTCGGACGGCTTCTTGTCCGTGCCCTTCGTCCAGAAGTACGGCACGAGCTCCGTCTCGCCCGTGGGCGTCCCGCGAGACCTCTTCTCCCGCCGGATCCGGACCTCGCGCAGGTCCTCGGGCGTGAGGTCGAAGAGGTGCGCCTCGCTGGTCAGCGGCGGGACCTCCGGCTCGTCGGGCCGGGTCAGGGCGAGGGCGGCCTCGTAGCCGAGGGCCTCGATGTCGAACGCGCCGCGGCCGGCGGCGTGGAAGACCCGCTCCCGCAGCTGGGACGGGCAGCTGCGGGCGTTGGGGCAGCGGATGTCGACGTCGCCCTCCTTCGCCGGGCGCAGCTCCGTGCCGCAGGACGGGCAGTGGGTGGGCATCACGAACTCGCGCTCCGTGCCGTCCCGCAGCGCCACCACGGGGCCCACGATCTCGGGGATCACGTCCCCCGCCTTGCGCAGCACCACGGTGTCGCCGATGAGCACGCCCTTCGCCTTCACCACGTCCTGGTTGTGCAGCGTGGCCATCTCCACCGTGGACCCGGCGACCCGCACCGGCTCCATGAGCCCGAAGGGGGTGACCCGCCCGGTGCGGCCCACGTTGACCAGGATGTCCTTGAGCTTCGTGTGCACCTCCTCGGGCGGGTACTTGTAGGCCACGGACCAGCGGGGCACCCGGGAGGTGTGCCCGAGCCGGAACTGGGTGCGGCGGTCGTCGACCTTGACCACGATGCCGTCGATCTCGTGGATGAGGTCGTGGCGGCGGCGGCCGAACTCCTCGATGAACGCGAGGACGTCCTCGGTGGACGGCAGCACCTTGTAGTAGGGGCTGACCGGAAGGCCCCACCGCTCGAGCAGCTCGTAGACCTCGGACTGGGTGTCGGCGCGCAGGCCCGTGGCGGCGCCCACCCCGTGCACGTACATGGACAGCCGGCGCCGGGCGGTGACCTCCGGGTCCTTCTGCCGCAGCGAGCCCGCCGCGGCGTTGCGGGGGTTGGCGAAGGGGGCGCGCCCCTCGGCCACGATCGCCTCGTTGAGGGAGCGGAAGTCGCGCGAGGAGATGAACACCTCGCCGCGGATCTCGACCTCCTCGGGGACGTCCTCCCCGGTGAGCACGGCGGGGATGGTCGCGATGGTGCGCACGTTGTGCGTGACGTCCTCGCCCGTGGTGCCGTCGCCCCGGGTCGCGGCCCGCACGAGCTCGCCGTCGCGGTAGAGCAGGTTCACGGCCAGGCCGTCGATCTTCAGCTCGGTGAGCCACGCGGACCCGGGGGCGTCCGGCAGCGCCTCGATCGAGGCGGTGGTCTTCTCCGTCCAGGCCGTGAGCTCGTCGATGGAGAAGACGTCCTCGAGGGAGTACATCCGCTCGAGATGGGTCACGGGCGCGAACGCCGCGGAGACCTCGCCGCCGACCTCCTGGGTGGGCGAGTCGTTGGCCACCAGCTCCGGGTTCAGCGCCTCGATCTCCTCGAGCCGCCGGTAGAGCTCGTCGTACTCGGCGTCCGGGATGGTGGGCGCGTCCTCGACGTAGTAGGCGGTCCGCGCCGCGCGCACCCGGTCCACGAGCTCCGCGTACTGCTCCTTGAGGTCCTCGCTGGGCGGGGCGGGATTGAGGTCCTGGCCGGTGGCGTCGACGGGTCGCGCGTCTGTCCTCTGCTGTGGGCTCACCCGACCATTGTGGCCCACGCCGCGGACGGGACCGTCGATCCCGTCCGCGGCGGCGGGTCAGCCGTCCAGCCGCGCGACCGTCCCGGTGAAGTGCGGACGCCCGCGGCCCGGGTCCCACCCGGCGAAGTCCGAGCGCCGCCAGCCCGCACCCCGTCCGTCGTCGGTGATCGCCACCGCGACCGTGCCGGGGAGCAGGACCGGGGCCGCGAACTCCACCGTCCAGCGGAAGGGCACCCCGGACGGCACCCCGACCTCCGCCAGGGCGCGCGAGGCGGAGTACATGCCGTGGGCGATGGCCCTCTTCATGCCGAGCGCCCGGGCGGTCGGGCCGGAGAGGTGGATCGGGTTCCAGTCCCCGCTCACCGCGGCGTAGTCCCGTCCGGTGCCGGCCGTCAGCCGCCAGTGCCCGGTCGGTGCCGGCGGCACGAACTCCTCGCGCGGGGCGTCGCCGACCGTCCCGGGCACGCGCACGCCCTTGGCGAGGTAGGTGGAGCGGCCCGTCCAGACGGTCTCGCCGTCCTCCCGCGCGAGGCGGGCGACGACGTCGACCTGCGCGCCGGAGCGGTGCGGGCGCAGCCGCTCGGCGTGCGCGGTGACCGTGAGGTCCTCCCCCACCGCTGCCGCCCCGCGGTGCTCGACCTCGTTGGCCAGGTGCACCATGCCGAGGACCGGCAGCGGGAAGTCCGGGCGGGTCAGCACGCTCATGGCCACGGGGAACGCCAGGGCGTGCAGGTGCCCGGAGAAGGCCTCGGTCCCGCCGGGGCCCTCCCGCAGCGGCGCGCCGACCGTGCGGCAGAACGCCTCGTGCCCGGCGGCGTCGACGACCACGCCCTCGACCACGTGCGCCACCGCGGGCAGGGCACCCGGGGCTGCCCCGGTGCCGCCGCGGCGCCCGGCCGGCCGGCCGGGCAGCCGGTCGGCGAGGGCACGCGGCAGCAGTCCGCCGGCCGCGCCCGCCGCGGCGCGGGCGTAGAGCCCGCCGAGGGAGGGGACGTCGTCGAGGACCACGGGCTCGTGCCGGTCGCCGTCCATGCTCACGCCCCCACCAGGTTCTGGCCGCACACGCGCAGCGTCTGTCCGTTGACGCCGCCGGCGGCGTCCGAGGCGAGGAAGAGCACGGCCTGGGCCACGTCCTCCGGCAGCCCGCCCTGCTGCAGGGAGTTCAGCCGGCGCGCGACCTGGCGGCGGGCCGCCGGGATCCTGGCGGTCATCTCCGTCTCGATGAACCCGGGGGCCACCGCGTTGATGCTCCCCCCGCGCCGCGCCAGCAGGGGCGCGGTGGCGGCGACCATCCCGATCACCCCGGCCTTCGAGGCGGCGTAGTTGGTCTGGCCGCGGTTGCCCGCGACACCGCTCGTGGAGGCGAGGGAGACGATCCGCGGGGCCTCGCCCAGGCCCTCCCCGGCCAGGAGCTGCTCGTTCATCCGCAGCTGCGACTCGAGGTTCACGGCGAGCACCGAGGACCAGCGGGACTCGTCCATGTTGGCCAGCAGCTTGTCCCGGGTGATCCCGGCGTTGTGCACCACCACGTCCAGCCGGCCGAAGCGCTCGCGGGCGAGCCCGAGGATCCGGTCCCCGGCGTGCTCGTCCGTGATGTCGAGCTGGAGGGCCACGGCGTGGATCTCGTTGGCGAGCGCGGCCAGGGGCTCGCCCGCGGCGGGGACGTCCACGACGACGACGCGGGCGCCGGCGTCCGTGAGCGTGCGGGCGATCTGCGCGCCGATGCCGCGGGCCGCGCCGGTGACGGCGGCGACCTTGCCCCGCAGGGGCGCCTCCCAGTCCGCGGGCAGGGCTCCGGCGTCGTCGCCCACCGTCACGAACTGCCCGGAGACGAAGGCGCTGCGCCCGGAGAGCAGGAACCGCAGGGCGCCCAGCACGCTGGGGGCCTCGGGGGCGACGCCCTCGGCGAGCAGGACGCCGTTGGCGGTGGCCCCGCCGCGCATCTCCTGCGCGGTGGAGCGCAGGAGGCCGACGACCGCCTGGCGGGCCGCGGCGACGGCCGGGTCGAGCGGCTCCGCCGCAGCGGGCGTCGCCGAGGCCGCGCCCGTGCCGATGCCCGGCGCGGGCCGGGACACGGTGACCACCCGGCCGCCGGGTGCCAGGGAGCGCAGCACCCCGCCGAGGCCGAGCGCGGGCTCGGCCAGGTCCGCGGGCCGCGCGAGCTCGGTCAGGGCCAGCACCACGGCCCCGAAGCGGTGCACGTCGTCGGGGTGGCGCCGCACGTCGAGGTCCCAGCCGAGCAGGGCCGCGGCGATCCGGTCGGCCTCCTCCCCCCGGCCCAGCACGAGGACGGGGCCGGGCACGAGCGGGTCCCCGGCGCGGTGGCGGCGCAGCCGGGCGGGTGAGGGCAGCCCGACCCGCCGGGCGAGCCTGCCGCCGGGTCCGGAGCTGACGAGGTCGAGATAGGTGTCTGCCATGGGTGGAGTCCTTGCTGTGGTGGTCGGTCGGAGGCGTCCGTGGGCGTGGGCGTGGGCTCAGCGGGCCTCGAGGACCGCGGTCACGCCCAGCCCGCCGGCCGCGCAGACCGAGATGAGCCCGCGGGCGGGGCGCCCGGTCTCGTCGGCGCGCTCGCGCAGCAGCTTGGCGAGGGTGCCCACGATGCGCCCGCCGGTCGCGGCGAAGGGGTGCCCGGCCGCGAGCGACGAGCCCGTGACGTTGAGGCGGCTCCGGTCCACGGTGCCGAAGGCGCCGTCGAAGCCCAGCCGCTCGCGGCCGAACTGCTCGTCCTCCCACGCGGCGAGGGTCGAGAGCACGGTCGCGGCGAAGGCCTCGTGGATCTCGATGAAGTCGAAGTCCTCGAGGGCCAGGCCCTGGCGCGCCAGCAGGCGGGGCACGGCGTAGGCGCCGGCCATCAGCAGACCCTCGTCGCCGTGCACGAAGTCGACGGCGGCCGCCTCGACGTCCACGACGTCGGCGAGCACGGGCAGGGAGCGCTCCGCGGCCCAGTCCTCGGAGGCGAGCAGCACGGTCGAGGCGCCGTCGGTGAGGGGGGTGGAGTTGCCCGCCGTCATGGTGGCCTCGGCGTCGAGGGACTTCCCGAACACCGGCTTGAGCCCGGCGAGCTTCTCGACGGAGCTGTCCGGGCGGAGGTTGTTGTCCCGGGACAGGCCGCGGAAGGGGGTCACGAGGTCGTCGAAGAACCCGCGCTCGTAGGCGGCGGCCAGGTGCTGGTGGCTCGCGGCGGCGAACTCGTCCTGGGCCTCGCGGGGAATGCCCCAGCGGGCGGTGGTGAGTGCCTGGTGCTCGCCCATGGACAGGCCCGTGCGCGGCTCGCCCGTGCCGGGGGCCACCGGCTTGAGGTCGGCCGGGCGCAGGCCCATGAGGGCCTTGAGCTTCTGCTGCTTGCTCTTGGCCCGGTTGAGCTCGAGCAGGGTCCGGCGCAACCGCTCGCTCACCACCACGGGCGCGTCCGAGGCGGAGTCGACGCCGCCGGCCACGGCCGAGTCGATCTGCCCGAGCCGGATCTTGTTGACCAGCGTGGAGACGGCCTCCATGCCCGTGGCGCAGGCCTGCTGCACGTCGAAGGCGGGGGTGCGCGGGTCCAGGACCGAGCCGAGCACGGACTCGCGCGTGAGGTTGAAGTCCTTGGGGTGCTTGAGCACGGCGCCGGCGGCGACCTCGCCGATCCGCTCCCCGGCGAGACCGTAGCGGGCGGCCAGGCCGTCGAGGGCGGCGGTGAGCATGTCCTGGTTGCCGGCGTTCGCATAGGCGCCGTGCGCCCGGGCGAAGGGGATGCGGTTGGCGCCGACCACGACGGCGCGGCGGGCCACGCCGGTGCGCCCGGCGCCGCTGGGGGTCGTGTGCTCGGCGGTGGGCTCGACGGTCTGCTCGGGGGTGGACTCGCTCACAGGAAACTCCTCGGTCGTGTTGTGATGCTGCTCACGTCACGATCGATATTACCTGATACTCTGGGTATCGTGAAACAGGTCGATGCCACAGACTCCGCCGCCCAGGGCGGTGCGCCCGCCACGGACGGCCGCTCCTCCCGCTGGGCCCGGCACCGCGCCGAGCGGAGGATCGAGCTCATCCGCACAGCCCGCGGCGCCGTGGACGAGCTCGGCGCGCAGGCGTCCATGGAGGAGATCGCAACCGCGTGCAAGACCTCCAAGTCCGTCTACTACCGGTACTTCGGGGACAAGGCGGGACTGCAGCGAGCGGTCGGCGAGTACACCGTGACGCGGATGCGCGACCGGCTCGAGGAGGCGGCCCGCGCGGCCGGCTCCTTCGAGGACTCGGTCGAGGCGATGGTCGCGGAGTACCTGCTCAGCATCGAGCGCTCGGCGTCGGTGTACCGCTTCGTCGTGGCCCTCTCCCCCGATCCCGGGCGCTCCCGGCACGAGCGCCACCGGGCCGAGCGGGCCCGCGGCGATCGCTCCGGCAAGGAGGACGCCCCGGCCGAGGACGGCGGCGAGCGCTGGCTGATCCAGGAGTTCACCGAGTCCGTCAGCGGGCTGCTCGCGGAGGCGCACGTGCGCCACACCCCCGTCGAGCACCGGCTGGAGGAACCGGTGCTCAGCTACTGGGCCGCGTCCACGATCGGCATGGTGCGCGGCGCCGGCGAGGCCTGGATGAACACCCCCGAGGGCACGCCGCGCCCGTCCCGCGCGCGGATGACGGAGCTGATCGTGGGCTGGGCCGTCGACGGCCTGCGCCCGCCCGGCGCGCCCGTTCCGGAGCAGCCGACCACCTGACCACCACCCGGGCCGGTGCGGACCCCGCACGGCCCACGAACACCCCGTGACCGCACCGGCCACCGCCGGTCACCCACGACAGGAGCCATCATGACCACCACCGTCGACCGACCGACCACCGCCCGGGCCACCGCCGCGGACGACGCCGGGATCCCGGCGCCCGCCGTGGACGTCGCCGCCCTCGGCGAGGTGCTGCTCGGGCGCTGGGCCGCGGTCCGGCGCGAGACCCGCCGGATGCTGCTCGACGAGCGGCTGCACCAGCAGCCGGACCTCTCCTACCAGGACCACCGCGAGCGCGTGCTGGGCCAGCTGCACCTGCTGGTGGAGCACGGCGCGATGAACCGCGGGCTGCCCGAGGAGTACGGCGGGCAGAACGACCCGGGCGGCAACGTCTCGAACTTCGAGGAGCTGCTGCTCGGGGACCCCTCGATGCAGATCAAGGCCGGCGTGCAGTGGGGCCTGTTCGGCTCCGCCGTGCTCAACCTCGGCACCGCGGAGCACCACCGCCGCTGGCTCGCGGACATCCGGGACCTGCGGATCCCGGGCGTGTTCGCGATGACCGAGATCGGCCACGGCTCCGACGTCGCCTCGATCGGCACCACCGCGACGTACGACCCCGCCGCGGAGGAGTTCGAGATCCACACGCCCTTCAAGGCGGCGTGGAAGGACTACCTCGGCAACGCGGCCGCGCACGGGCGCGCGGCCGTGGTCTTCGCCCAGCTCGTCACGCTCGGGGTGAACCACGGCGTGCACGCCTTCTGGGTGGACCTGCGGGACGAGGACGGCAACTTCCTGCCCGGTGTGGGCGGCGAGGACGACGGCCACAAGGGCGGACTCAACGGCATCGACAACGGGAGGCTGCACTTCACCCGGGTGCGGGTCCCGCGCACGCACCTGCTGGACAAGTACGGAGCGGTGGCCGCGGACGGCACCTACAGCTCCCCCATCGCGAGCCCGGGCCGCCGGTTCTTCACGATGATCGGCACCCTGGTGCAGGGCCGGGTCTCCCTCGACGGCGCGGCCGTGCTGGCGAACAAGGCCGCGCTGAGCATCGCGATCCGCTACGGCAGCGAGCGCCGCCAGTTCAACGCGTCCTCCGACATCCAGGAGGAGGTGCTGATGGACTACCAGCAGCACCAGCGGCGGCTGCTGCCGCGGCTGGCCGAGACCTACGCGATGCACTTCGCCCACCAGGAGCTGCTGCACAAGTACGACGACGTCTTCTCGGGCCGCGAGGACACCGACGAGAACCGGCAGGACCTCGAGACCCTCGCCGCGGCGCTGAAGGCGCTGTCCACCTGGAGCGCCCTCGACACCGTCCAGGAGTGCCGCGAGGCCTGCGGGGGCGCGGGATTCCTGACCAGGAACCGGCTCACCTCGCTGCGCCACGACCTGGACATCTACGCGACGTTCGAGGGCGACAACACGGTGCTGCTGCAGCTCGTGGCCAAGCGGCTGCTGTCCGACTGGGCGGAGGAGTTCAAGCAGGTCGACATGGGCGTGATGGCCCGCTACGTGGCGGGCCGGGCCACCGAGGCCACGTACCACCGGTCCGGGCTGCGCAAGCTCGGGCAGGCGTTCCGGGACACCGGGGACGTACGCCGCTCCGTGAACGCCCTGCGCGAGGAGTCCGCGCAGCGCGCCCTGCTCACGGACCGGGTGGAGACCATGGTCGCCGAGATCGCGGAGAACCTGCGGCCCAGCGCCAAGCTCCCCCGCGCGCAGGCCGCGGCCCTATTCAACGACAACCAGCACAAGATCATCGCGACGGCCCGCGCCCACGCGGAGCTGCTGCAGTGGGAGGCCTTCACCCGCGGCCTGGAGCAGGTCGAGGACCCCGGCACCCGCAGGGTGCTCACCTGGCTGCGCGACGTCTTCGGGCTGCGGCTCATCGAGAAGAACCTCGCGTGGTACCTCTCCTACGGCCGGCTGTCCATGCGCCGTGGGCGCAGCCTGGACGA
Source organism: Kocuria rhizosphaericola (assembly GCF_044462205.1). Lineage (NCBI taxonomy): Bacteria > Bacillati > Actinomycetota > Actinomycetes > Micrococcales > Micrococcaceae > Kocuria > Kocuria rhizosphaericola. Next base: position 15,275 of record NZ_JBISWK010000176.1, read on the forward strand.
GTACATCGACCGGCTGCTCGCCCGGCTGCGCCCGCACGCCCTGGACCTCGTGGCCGCGTTCGAGCTCGAGCCGGAGCACCTGCGGGCCGAGATCGCCACGGGGATCGAGGCGCGGCGCCAGGAGGAGGCCGCCGAGCACTACCGGCGCCTGCGCGCCTCGGGCAGCGCGCCGGTCAAGGAGAAGGCCCCGCTCAAGGAGTCCGCCACCCCCGCCGCCGGCGCCCCGGGCGAGAAGACCCCCGAGGAGCTGAAGAAGGAGCGCCGGGCCGAGAAGCAGGCCGAACGGCGCACGGATCGGCGCACGGAGCGCCGCACCGAGCGCAAGCACGAGCGCCGGCTCGAGCTCAAGCCGCTGAAGAAGGCGGCCCAGCGGGCCGCGGCGACCGGGGAACCGGCCGCCGAGCCGGCCCCGGAGCCGGTCGAGAGCCCGGAGCGGTCCGCCGGCGCCGAGCCCGCCGCGGGCGCTCCCGTGCCGCAGGACGTCTGACCAGCCCGCATCGGCCCGGCCCACGACGACGCCGCCCCGGACGTCCCGGGGCGGCGTCG